>PIVT01000025.1 GCA_003353845.1 Pseudomonadota bacterium
ATGGGCTAGCTCTTCGGCGGAAAACGGCTTGCCGCGAGTCTCGCTGTCTTTAACGGCGTCTGGAAATGCTTTCGCGGCATCCCTCACCTCTTTGAGCATCTGCCTACCAAGTGGGTTGGAATCGAGCTTCCCGTTGTCAACCAGCGTACTCAGGACGCGACGCAATACGGAGATAGCGTTAATCACCGTGGCGAGCTTGTAAGCCTTCCACGTCGGGTAGGGCTTGCGCCGCTCACGATTGATTTCGGAACTCGGATCAAACATCGCATTCGCAAAAGATCGAACATCGAGCTTCGTTAGTTTCCTGAAATCAAGCTCGTTGAAATGAGACTCCAAATGGTGAAGTGATGCCTCGACTGCAACGCCCGTCCCCTCTTGGTATCGATAGTGTTCGCGAAACCATGCAAACGCCCCGAGCCCGAGAACCTTCCCCCGACGAAGCCCCCCGATCGCGCGAAGTTCTTCCTGTTGCATCTCAATTGCGAGCAGCATATCGGCCATGAAGGCATCGGCTTCCTCTTTCGTTTGAAACGAACGCGATGTCATCGACCCACCGTGCAACTCGTAGCGAACTTGGTGAGGGGAACGAACCCGGTCTTTCCGATAGCGATACCATGCACCCACGCAGCAATCCTCCTGAGCAAAGAGCTCGTGCTTCTGAGGGATACTTGCACGCAGATCCGACCGGGCCAAGGAGTTTCTGGCCCACCCTGGCCCACTTTTGAAAATAATAGAGAATCAGCACTGTAAGTAGTTGTTTTTACTGGAGCGAGAGACGGGGCTCGAACCCGCGACCCCGAGCTTGGGAAGCTCGTGCTCTACCAACTGAGCTACTCTCGCTTAAAGAGGGAAAACCTCTTGGAATCTCGACTGGTTCCAGGGGATGGTGGCCCCTGCAACGGAGGGACAAACTACGGCAATCGCGGCGCTCGCGCCAGCACCGCCATTTCTTTGTTTTTCAGGGGATTAATCCATCAAATCCGCGAAGGCGGAGTCCAGAAGCTCATCTTCTTCGTCCTTGGGCGGGCCTTCTTCGGGCATGTCCACACCCGAGTCCATGTCATCAATGGCAATGGCGGCTGGCGGAATAGAGGGCTCGGGCACCAGTTCCGGCGCCATGATGGAAGTTTGGTCGTGATGCGCGCTGGCCTGAGTGGGTTCATCGAGCAATCCGCCGGTAAAATCGACTGGATCGCTAAGCAAAACCGTCTCATCTTCAGACTCGGACGACTCTAGTAAACTCAACTCTTCAGCCGCTTTGTTTACGTGCTGAACATGCACCGAGGCCACACTCATCGCAAAGGCTTCGTACATGGCGTTGTCCGCCAGGTTGTTCATCTGTCGGGGCAAGCCGCGGGCGATCGAACCGACAAGCTGCAAGGCATCGGCATCGAAGATGCTGTCTAGCCCTCCCGCCACAGTAAGCCGATGGCGCAGGTAATCTTCGCGCTCTCCCACTTGCCACTCTCGCAACTGCACGCGCGCTTCGACGCGTTGTTTCATTACGCTGTCGGCGTCCAAAGCCGCACCGAGCCTGCTCTGACCAATCAACACGATGCTAATGACGTTCTTGTCTTCGTGCTCCAAGTTCAGCAACCCGCGAATTTCACCGAACATGTCGGGAGTGGCCAAGGCCTGGGCTTCGTCGACAATCACACAAGTGCGTCGACCGTCGTCGGCGACCTGAACGAGGGATTGATAGATCTGCCCGAGCAATGTCATGCGATCTTCAGAGATGTCTTCTACGCCGAGCATACGCGCGACGCGCGTCATCAACCAACCGGGACCAATGCCGCCGGGAACACCCACCAACAACCCCGCTTCAAAGCTCTCTTCATCCAAGGCTTCGTACAGCACATGGGCCAGCATGGTCTTGCCAGACCCCGGTGCACCCGTGAGCACACAAAGGCTTTTCTCCGATTCCACGCCGCGCAGCATTCGCGCTTGTGCCTGCTCGAATCCAGCAGACTCAATAAAGAAATCCATGTTCAAATCGTTTTGAAAAGGATTCTGCCTGCAATCGAAATGGTCTTTTTGACTCACGTTTGAATCCTAACCGTCCGCTCGACGAATTCTTATACCAATGATTTTTTCTTCTTCCGACGCTTGGGCTTTTCGGCCTCAGGCTCTTCGGCGGCAACCACGGCCTCGGGGATCACCTCTTCTTCGACCGCGACAGGAGGCGCTTTAAACTCTCCCGTGAGTCCACTATGGGTGACATCAAAATCGAGATCGGGATCAGAGATGAGATCGTCAAAGGTCTCCCCTTCCTCATCACTGGAGCTGGGCACGGGCGGAGCCGTCGTTCCGTTTCGGATGGCCTCTTCCAATTTGGCCACCAAATCCTGAACATCACAAAAGTCAGCATTGCTGGCGCTCACCAGGGCAAAGGACTCCAAGGCTTCGGCTAACATACCTTGCGATTGGAAAGCACGTCCCAAGTCGTAGCGAACGGCCGTCTGTTGATCCCCATCCAGATCGGGTACCGACAGAGCCTGCTTGAAGTGTGCAATGGCATCGGAGGGTCGGTCCAAGTCAATGGCACACATTCCCATCATGTGGAGGCAATCCAATGAAGCGTCTGTCGATTTGAGCGCTGTTTGGAATTCGCCAATGGCATCTTCCAACAGCCCCATTTCGCGATAAGCAATTCCCAGGTCGTAATGGGTTTGGAAATCGCCTTCCTCAACCACGTCCTTCACGCCCTGCTTGAACTCACTGAAGACCGCTGCGAAGCTTTCACCATCCTCACTGATATGTGAGATCGAAGCGCCGTCCTCGACACCCTGAATCACACCTGACAATTCGGCGCGAAGGTCAAACAAGTCCTCACCATCACCCAAATCAAAGTTTGGTTCAAAACCGGCCGCAGCAGCTGCTGGCTCTGGAGCGACACCCGCATCCACAGGGGGCACATTTTCGGCCACTGCATTATCCTGCGTCGTTTGAAAAATACCGGACACATTATTCGAAACTTCTTGGGCCGAAGCCACCGAAGCCCGCGCTCTATCTGCCGCGGCTTGCGCCTCCGCCCTGCGCTCTTCGGCAATGGCTTGCCCTTCGGCCATGCGGCGCTCCGCTTCAGCATTGGCTTCTGCCGAGATACGTTCGGAGTCAGCGGCGGCTTCAACAGCAATACGGTCGGCCTCAGCCGCAACCGCTTCCGCGGCTTGCTGGGCCGCTGCCATGGCAGCGGCGCGCTTCTTTTCCAACGCTTCAATTTGTACCGAAACCGCCTTGGCTTCCTCCGCGGCGTTTTCCGCGGCGGCCTGGGTGCATGCCAATGGATCTTCCAGGTCTTCGATAGCGTCGGGGCGTGGGCCCATCGCCGCCTCTTCGTCTAAGTCCTCGGCAACTTCAAATTCAATTTCATCCTCTTCTTCATCTTCGAAGGATGCCAGATCATCGGCCAGTTCCTGAACGAGCTTACTCTGTGTCGAGCCCGGATCGATGGTCTCGTCAATCTCAGACTCAATTTCAAAGTTTCCACTTGTTGCAAGATTTTCTTCACCTGAGTCTGCGACCGTGTCCTCACCATCGCCGTTTTTCGTTGCCTCAATCTCACCCATGCGAAGCATGGCTTGTGGGTGATTCGGAGAAGCTTCCAGGATCTGGCGATACAGCGCTTCTGCTTCCTCAACGAGATCTTGCTGGAAGTAGAACTCCGCTAACTCCAAATCAGCTTTGAGGTTGGGCACGCCCGACACGGTCATGGACAACTCGGCTTGATCCACCTTGTCGTACTCGTCCATCTCTTCTTCGTCTGCAGAAACGGCCTCGAGGTCAATTTCGCTTGTGGACGAGTCATCTTCCGAGTCAGCGGCTTCATCGTCCAACTCGACTTCTGCGGTCACCTCGTTGGCAGATTCCTCATCATCCGATTCAATTTCAATTTCCTCGAGTTCAACTTCTGCATCATCGAGTTCGATTTCATCATCGTTGACTTCAATCTCAACCTCATCAAGATCGACGTCCTCGCCTTCGATCTCGATCTCAACATCATCGATTTCAACCTCAACATCAGCATCATCGAACTCGACTTCAGCATCGTCCAACTCAATCTCGATGCTGTTGCTCAGATCATCTTCATCCGATGCATCGTCACCAGAAATTCCCAACAGGGTCTGAAAGGTGGCAACACGTTCGAGATCATTCTGGGCCTGGGCAATGGCCAATGCCTTTTCCCACTGCTGTTGCGCGGCAGCTTCGTCGCCTTGATGATCGCGATAAATCTCACCCAACTTCTCCAAGGCATCCAAGTGCTCGGGATCTGCTTGAATCAAACATTCCAGGCTAGAGAGCGCCTTGTCCGTCTTGCCATAGCGCAAGTAGACACTCACTTCGGCTAGAACCTGCTCTATATCGTGAGTACTCTCACCCAAGTCCGGCTGGGTCTCGACATTCGCGCTGTTCTGAGAAACCACCGTTGGCGTCGTAGGCTGATCCAACACGATTTCTTCAAGATCAAGTTCATCGTCCAGCGTATCGAGTTCAATCTCATCATCGGTTTCCAACGCAGGACCTTCCCCAATGGGAGGAGCCATATCGTCGGTCAAGTCCGGTGGGACATCTTCACTCAGTTCATTATCCAAGCTTTCGGTGGTAACAAAGCGCTGCAGGATATCCCTGGCCTTTTCCTCGTCACCTCGCTCTCGATACATATCGGCGACGTCACGATAGGCTTGCGTTAGCAGCGCCTGGTCATTTTTCTGTTCCAAAATGGTGCACAAAAACTCTGCTGCATCCATGTTGCCTGGTTCGTATTCGCGCACTTTCATGATGTGGAATTGCGCACCATCCGTGTCACCACTATCAAACAAGATGCCTGAGATATTCAGAAGCGTTTCGATGCGCTTCGGCTCAATTTCCAATACACGCTGATAGGTATCCACCGCTCCGCGCACTTCACCTTGCCGCATAAACTCCGCAGCAATTTCGCTATACTCACTGATGGCTTCTTCGTTCAACGACTCTTTGCGCAACAGATCGGCGACTTTCAAACGGGTCGTGGTATTGGAAGGATCGAGGCCACCCACTCGGCGCAAGAGCGCCAGGGCCTGCTTCTGCTTTCCCTCTTTCTGATAGGCCTCGGCGCCAGACTGCAAGGCGCGCATGGCTTCGTTTTTCAAGCCAAGCCGTTGATAGAGTTCTCCCAGGGGTTCGTAAATATCGGAGCGGTCCGTATCCAATGAGAGAATCTGCTTATAGACGGCTACAGCTTTTGCGTCGAAACCATCCTTGCTCCACTGGGTGGCAACTTTGAAAAACGTCTCAATGGCCTGCTCGGGTTTCCCACCCTTGAGGTAAGCCTGGCCCAGGTCGAGGCGCACCTTGGCATCCTTGGGCTCCGCCTTCAGATAGTCGTTAAACGCGTTGTACGCTTTTTCGTAAGCTCCTTTACGAGCATACTTTTGCGCATTTTCCAGAGTCTTACGCTTGTTGATTGCCAATGGACCCCTCGATCAATCGGTGCAGGTTTAGAGGCATTCCCTCTCGTTTCCTATCGGCCATTTCGCGCCTCCCTTTAGGCGGCAACTACGGCTCAATCAATCTGGGACGACATAATTCGGGTCGGGAGACAGATTGCGCCGAGTGGCGATCTCCCGTTCAGAGCTAGAGAGTTCTCCGGGTTCAATCTTTACCGTAAAAGCCTTAGAAAAGGCCTCTACCATACATCCCCGCAGGGAATCCAAATCGGCCTCACAACCGAGTTCCCGCAAACTCGTAGCCACGCCAGGGACCAAGCCAGCAGCTCGCTGGATGGCCTCCGCATCAGGCTTAAAGCGGATCGATCCATGCTGAAGCACCCCGCCCCCAGCACGGCGTTGGGCACTTCCGACGAGCTTTCGTCCCCGGGCACAAATTTCATCCATGGCCGGGGCAGCAAAACAATCAAAGCCATCGGCAGCAGGGGCACTCGCTTTGCGACCCGAGCGTTCCACCTGCAGCCCGAGTTCCGTCAAACCGGCCACAAGCGCATCGGCGATTTTTCCGTAGGAGGCCTGAATTCCAGCGGGCAAGCTGGATTCTGGCAAAGTGACGGAGTACGTAAGATCACAGCCATGCAAGACTGCACGCCCGCCTGTAATGCGATGCACCACCCGTAAGCCCTGGGCTTCCAATTCAGCCAAGCGCGATGCGTGGCGGCGCTGGGCATATCCCAGCGACAGCCAGGGACCGGTCCAGTGATAAAAGCGCAAGCTGGGAAGGCCTTGCTGGGCCGAGATCAACAGGGCTTCATCGACCCCCATATTCCAAGGGCCGTCCGCCTCTCCATCGACGAGCAGGCGCCAAACGCTCATGGGGAAATCACCCTCTGCACAGCCTTCGAGATCATTCTCCGCGCAGGTACTCCAACAAGCCCTGAAGCCCCAGCAGATAGCTACTGGGCCCGAACCCACAGATCACCCCGACAGCGATGTCCGAGATGAAGGAGTGATGGCGAAACGTCTCGCGCTGGTAGGTATTGGAGAGATGCACCTCGACCACGGGCAGGTCCGTCGCCATCAAGGCATCGCGCAGCGCCACACTGGTGTGTGTGAGCGCGGCAGGGTTGAGCAAGATGCCTTGGATCTCTTCCTTGGTTTCGTGAATCTTGTCGATCAACTCCCCTTCGCAATTGGATTGGAAGTTCATCACCTCCGCTTCCGATTGAGCAGCCAATTCGATTAAGTGGATCTCGATATCGGCCAGCGTCGCGGTGCCGTAGATCTCAGGCTCACGTGTTCCCAGCAGATTTAGATTCGGACCATGCAATACGAGAATTTTTAAACAAGTCGACAAAGGTACTCCCCCTTTCGAGAGACCTTAGCAAGCCGCGTAAAAAGCGGAACGCTATAAGTGAAATTGGGGCTTTCCCGGCAAAACGAGAAAGCCGAACAGGGCTCGGCTTAGAGCTCTTCCCGGATGGCGATCAAGTTCTTGCGGATCAGGTATCTCGCCTTTCCCAAGTTGCCGTCAGGGCTGAGCACCACCACCACAAAGAACTCCTCGTTCACCACTCGAAACAGCAGGATGAAATTTTTCACACTGATAATGGCTTCGCTAAGGCTTCCCCCGCCCAGATTGTCGGAAGCATGGCCGATGTCTTGCAAAACTTTGCCAAACTCGATGCCGACGGAACTCACTTCTTCTTCCAAACCAATGGAGACCGGTTTGCTTGCAAGTACCTGCTCAATGGGGATCCCATCGCTTTCCATCAGCGCTGCGCCGACGCCGCCCCCACACTCATCCACAATCGTCTGAAGAATCGATTCAAAGCTCATGCTGCACCCCTATGAACATTACTCAACCATCGTTCAAGTGTTGCGATTACTGCAAGCTTATCGCTTCCAGTTCCCGTTTCGCCAGCCAGCACATCTTCCTCCGGCTGTTCTTCAGCCGCAAAAGGCACAGGTTCGCGTTCATCGATAGCACTGCGCAAGGCCTCCGCCTCTTCTGCGTGCCCTTGTTGCTCCAACAAGTTTGCCATGGTGGGATTCACAAAAGGAGAATCTGTGGCAAACGGTGTGGCCGCTTCTGATTCAGAAATGGATTCCTGGGATTCCTCAGCTTGCGAAATCATTTCATCTTGAATCGGTGCCAAGGGATCCATCTGGCCTTCCGGCACACTGGAAAAATTCGACAGTGCGGCCTCCATCACCAATCGGGATTCATCCTGCTCACCCAAATCGAGATGTACCAAGGCCAGGACTAATCGTCCCAGGGCATGATCGGGATGCGCAGCAAGAACATCGGTCAAGATTGCCCGCGCTTCCGCAAAGAATCCCGCCTGTCGCATACCATCCGCCTGCACGACGAGTTGCTCTGTCTCTGGATTCAAGCCCGAATCTTTTTCACCACTGTCTGTCATTCCAGCCTCCAAGGCCATTGCCTCGTTGCCCCCCCCTATCCAGACCCTCGATGGCTCAAGTCAAGATTTGGGGTAAATCTCCTCCGGGCTAAGCGCGCGCGTTTCCGCCTGCCCGATTTCGCGCAATACCACGAATTGAATATGCGCATCTAATTTCTTCTTATCGACCCCCAGGGCGTCGAGATAAGCCTTTCGAGGAAATTTGGGCAGTTCTGTTGGCAAATCAATCCGCTGGAGGAGCTTCTCAATTCGGGAGGCCGTTCCGGCGGGTGCCAACTCCAATTCTTCCGAGCGGCGGGCGGCATACACCATCCCCATGGCCACAGCCTCCCCGTGCAGGATGCCCTCATACTTATTCAAGGTTTCCACAGGATGGGCCATGGTATGCCCGAAATTGAGCAACATGCGTAGATTCGACTCCCTCTCATCCCTAGCCACCACTTCCGCCTTGATGGCACAAGAACGCGCCAGGAGCGGTAAGAGGACGTCGCTTTCTAGCAACAGTGCGCGATCAATCGTTTTTTCCAACATCTCAAAAAATTCGGCGTCCCAAATGGCCCCCGCTTTGACCACCTCGGCCAGGCCCGCAGCGCGCTCCCGCTCGGGCAATGATTTCAGCGTCGCTGTATCAATCCAAACGAGTTTGGGCTGATGGAAAGCGCCCACTAGGTTTTTACCCTGAGGCAGGTTCACACCCACCTTCCCACCAATACTGGCATCCACCATGGATAACACCGTGGTGGGCACTTGAATGAAGGGAACTCCTCGCAAGAAACTTGCTGCCAGGAAGCCGGCGAGATCGCCCACCATGCCGCCGCCGAGCGCCACAACCACCGTGGAACGGTCAGCTCCAAAGCGCAGCATCTTGTCGTACAAGAGCTGCATCTGATCGAGGTTCTTGGTGGCATCCCCTGCCGGAACCGTAATTCGATGGGTCGTGAAGCCAGCTTCGTCGAGGGCGTCTTGCAGGGTTTTGGCATAGCGACGCCCCACGTTCTTATCCGTGACGACCACGGCGCGCTTGCCCTTGACCACCTTGGCGATGGCGATTCCCGCACTGCTCAAGGTTCCGGTTCCCAAGTGGATCGAGTAGCTGCGTTCGCCCAAAGCGACGCGTACCGTCTTGGAGGGTTCCACCTTTTTCTCTTTCTCTTTCTCTTGCGTCATGTCGAACCCTCTACATCCGTATCATTGCCAACAATGCCCTGCTCACGCAATCGATCAAGCAATTCCGACGCCACGGCCCCGGGACGCTTTCGATCCGTGTCAATAATGATGGTGGCTTTAGCGTAGTCGGGCTCCCGCGCTTCTAGCAACTCTTGAATGCGTAGCGAGCGTTCCTTGCGCGACAAGTTTGCAAGTAACGGTCGACTGCTGCCATCGCCAACCCGTTGTAACAAGGTCTCCGGTCGAGCCCGTAAGTAAACCAAGGTTCCATGCTTCTGTACCAACTCCCGCAAGGCCGCTTGTGTCAACGCACCCCCACCCAAGGAGACCACATGAGGATCTGTGCAGAGATTTTCCACGACGCGAAGTTCACGGGTTCGAAAGCCAGGTTCTCCCTCTTTCTGGAAGATCTCGGGAATGCTCATCCCAGCTTCCTTTGCGATGGCCTCGTCTGTATCTCGCAAGGGAGCCTTGAGCATTCTAGCGAGCAAACGCCCGACAGCCGACTTCCCCGAGCCCATCATTCCCACGATCCAAATCGTTTCCAAAGCCTTCCCTGCCCCGTTCGACCTCACTCCATTTCGACAGCTGCAATAATAGACAACGAGGGACAGCAAACGCTGCCCCTCGTCGGGATTTACTTGGATTCTGTGGAATTACTCGGCTGAGGCCAAGGGATCCAAATCAACCACAGAAGGACTGATGAAAACCAACAGCTCTCGTTGTTCCTTCAGCGTTTCTTTGTTCTTGAACAGATTCCCCATCACTGGGATCGTGTGCAGGAACGGAACACGGTTTTGGTTATCACCCGTGTTCACTTGGTAAATCCCACCTAGAACCAGTGTCTGACCATCTTTCACCAAGGACTCGGTCTCAAGATGGTTGGTCGAAATTGAAACACCACCGATGATGCTGGCAGTATCTGCAAGCGGAGCATCCTTGGTCACCTTGAGCTGCATGATCACACTCCTGTTAGAGGTGATGTGCGGCGTGACTTCCAAGGAGAGCACAGCATCAACGAACTCAATTTTAACTGTACCATCCTCAATGCTCTGATAAGGAATCGACACACCTTGCTCAATGATAGCCTTGCGGTTGTCCATGGTGACCACACGCGGGCTGGAGATCACCTTGGCCTGGTTGTTTTTCTCAGCTCCTTGAATTGCCATGTCGACACCAAAGTGGCCGTCCAACAGTGCAAAGCCGAGATTCAACTGACCCGTGGCAAGATCTGTAATCCCTGTATTACTAAACGCGTGGTTCGCGAAGGTTCCGATGTCACCATAGTCCGCGTCCTCACCACCCCAGGTGTCCTTCCATTGAAGGAAGTCCGTTCCATCGGTGTGACCATCTGCATTCGGCTCCTTAACCGTGGCCCAACTCACACCCAAAGCGCGGGAGAAGTTCAGGTTGGCTTCCACGATCTTGGATTCGATGAGCACCTGTGGCGTCGGCGAATCCAGGGTGGTCACCAAAGCTTCGGCTTCATCCAGCACCTTCACAATGTCTTTGACGATCAGCGTATTGGTGCGTTCGTCGACCACTGTGCTTCCGCGAGCAGTCAACACATCGGCGATCAACTTCTTCACATCCTTAGCGCGTGCAAAGTTGACGGCAATCAGACGAACTTCCAAGTCTTCCAACTTCTCCCTGGCGCGGCGCTCCATAAGGCGTGCTTCTTCTTCCGCGCGAAGGATATCGATGGGAGCAATGCGCAACACGTCACCCATGCGGTAGTAGCCCAAGCCTTTGGTCATCAGAATGATATCCAAGGCCTGGTCCCAGGGAACGTCTCGCAAGCGAATGGTAATGGTGCCGTTGACTTCCTCACCAGCAATCACGTTGAGACCCGAGACTTCAGCGATCAGTCGCAGAATGTTACTCATCTGTGCCTCGTGGAAATCCAGAGAAATGAGTTCACCGCTGTACTGCTTGCCTTCCTTAAAGCCGGAGCCTTTGATCAAACTGGCAGCAGCCTCGCCGATGTCTTCTAAGGCCGCAGGAACTTCATCCATTCCCTCTGCGGTTGCATCGGCCAGGGCCTCGTCCGAATCCATGGAAGAAGCATCTTCCGCTTCAGCACCATCGTCTTCGATTTCGATGTCCCCTTCTTCGACGAGGGTTACCACTTCCTCAGCATCTTCAATCGCAACAGCTTCAGAATCGTCACCCTCTTCGGGGGCGGCCGCTGGCTCTGTCGCATCGGAAGCATCGGCCAAAACCTCTGCAGGCTCAGTGACCCTCTCATCTGCGGAGTACACGAAGTCGACAATCAGGTCGTCGCCTTCTCGCGAGATCATGGGCGTCTGACCAGCCTGGCGCGTCAACACAACACGCACCTCAGGCAACGCCATATCGGGCTGATCAAAAGCAGTCACCAAGGACACGGGGCCGTGCTCTTCAGGCACAATCCGAACCTTGTCGCCGGAGCCCATGGCTGCATTTTCAAAGCGCAAGATCAACGTATCAGCATCGGGTTCAAAAGAGTTCGCAGCGATGGGTTGATCACTAGAGATCACGATGCGGTCCAAGCCTTCTTCGCTCAAGAACGCAACACTCTGGATCGTCGTAGTACCCGTGGCAGCGGGTTCTTCAGCAGCGGGCTCTTCAGTTGAAGCCATCTCGCTATCCGAAGAATTCATCCACTCTTCGTCGCTCATCTCTTCGTTGGCCAGATCAGTACCATCCTCGGTATCCGAAGCAACGACCATATTATCTTCGCCCTCGCTGTCCGAAGCCATGTCATCCATGGTGTCGTCCGAAGCAAGGTCATACATGGTCTCTTCGCCCTGGTCTGCCTCTTCTGCAACTTCAGTCGAGCCTTCAGCAGGCACCCAAAGAGGTGACATCGCCGCCTCGACGGCCGCAGTAACGCTTTCACTCTGACCGAAGGTCACGAGCAGACCTTCGCGCGTCGGGATCACCCAACGACCGTCAAAGGCTTCAACGCCGCCCTTGCCGTCAAACACCAAGCGCAATTTGTCAGGATGCACACCCAAACGAGCGCGAGAGGTATAAAGAGAATCCAATTCCACCGAATCGACATCCATGATTGAGGTAACACCAGGAAGGTCAATCACCAAGCGAGCGGGATCTTCGATCACAAAACTCTCCGGAGAACGAATCGAACCATCAGCAGCGATGTGAACCAATAAGCCGCCGTCAACCGACTCTACACGAAGATCGGAAACCTGTGTGGCGTCCGGTGCTTCGGGGGCGATGACCATTTCAGGCTCATCACTCGGAGCGGGTTCGGAATCGGCTTCATCAGTCACTTCATCACTCGCCAAAGGCTGCATTATGACACCGGCGTCCGCCTCCATGCCCTCGGCCAAGGGGATGACACGGAAGGCAAACTCACGTGCCCCTTCCATCACCTCGAACACAGCAGGAGATTTCAAGCTGAACTCAATGCGCGTCACAGGATGTGCCGTCTCACCGAGTTCGCTCACCGTGACCTGCTCGACCAGACTCAAGCTGGAGGGGCTGGGTGGAACAAATGTGCTCCCCACAGCGCCTTCATACTCGAGAACGACTTTTCGAGGATCATCCATGCGGAAGGTCGAATAGACGGGATCTTCGATACCCACCAACTCGACAATCGCCTCATCTGCATCATCATACAAACGCACTTCCCACAAGACCGGAACCGCCGACTCAGAGACGGTGGGATCTGTAGGGGCTGATGCGCAACCAATTAAGACCATTAAGGCCGTTACGACACTAATCCGTAGCATATTAAAGCTCCATTCCCCCGTCAAAGCTCACCCTCCTTCACTGTGGCGAATCTTCATCTCGATATTCCGTGCCGTCAAATCCCCATAAACATCTTCCTGGGTTTCTCGAACGGTCATCGAGCTTTGAGACATTTCAACAATATGTCCCTCTCGTTTACCAATTTTAGTTCCTACACTAACGATATAACCCTTCCCAGATGGGTCGTAGACCAACGCATGTGGGTTGTCCTGGCTTACAACTACAGCAACCAACTTAAGCTGGGACAATTCAAAGAATTCCAAGGGTCCGCGAGTCTGCTCTGAAGCGGACTGCGCCAACCTCTCTACAATAAAGGAGCGGAAAGGATCACGACGTCCCGCCGGGTCATAGCGGAAGCCATCCCCAGCGCCAAAGTCGCCCTTCTCATTTCCATCACCATCTCCCTGAACCACCTGCTCTTGCTGTGCAACCGGCTTTTGCGCCGGAGCCTCTTTGATTTTTGCAGCGCTGGCAGCTCGAATCTTTGCGTAGTCGCTGACCGTGGGAGCATTCACAGCTTCCTCTTCTTGTTTAACGCAGCCCATCAGCACGGCTAAACTCAAAACGGTCATTAGAGAAAGGATCGATTTCATCATGCCCCACCTCCTTCGAGGAATCGGAACGTGGTAATGGTTCCTCTAACTTCCAAGACGGTGACATTTTCGTTCTCTTTCTTGATTTTCATCTCAATGCCATTGACGTTTACGATACGAGGCAGAGAAGCCAATTTCCCGAAAAAGATCGCTGTCGCGTGATATCCACCCACGAATTGTAGATCGATGGGAACCTCGGCATAAAAGCTGTTTATGACCTCAGGTCGCGGCTCGAACAATCCAATGTCCAAACCCGATTCCAAACCCAAGGTCGAAATATCGGAAAGCAATGTTGGCAATTCACTTCCGACAGGGAGCTGCTTCAAGGCCTTGGTCAACTCTCTTTCAAGCTCTGTCACTTCCGCTTGAAAGGCAGGAAGATTTCCAGCGATGCTCTTTACCTCAGACAGCTTCCGTTGCATTTCTTGCTTCTGGCCCTGCTGCGCAAGCAACTTATCCTGCTGCCCCTTATAGAGCGTGCCCCAATAGGCCGCACAAAGGAGCACAAAGACGAGTGGCCCGACAGCTAAACGCGCATGCGAAGGGATTTTCCCAAAAGCATCAAGGTTTATTTGGGACAGTAATTTATCCAGCGCTTCCATTATCGATCCCCCCTCACCCAGATACCTTGCCGTTAGCGGCATTGACCTTGGCGCTCTTCACATCCGTACCTTCTTCCTCTTCATCTGACGCCTTCGCACTCGGATTGGTCAGCTTGGCCCGGATCTCAAAACTGCTCACCTTGAGGCCTTTTACCTTCTTACCCTTACTGGTCTCCAGTTTCACATTCTCGAAAAAGTCCGATTCCTCTAAGGACTCCAGGTACTCCGCAATCACGTCGTAATTGAGACCCTCACCTTTCAGCTCAATAAAGCCGGCTTCGGTGTTCAGCGATTTGATATACACGTTGTTCGGAGTCCGAGAGCCTAGCTCGTCAAGGATACGCACAGGTCCGGAACGAGAGGCATTCAAGTTCTCGATCACAGCGAGCTTCTGCTCGATGTCTTTCTTCTGTGCTTTGAACTTCTCAACTTCGTCCAATTGGGTCTTGTACTTCTCTTTCTGGGCCTTCAGCGCTGCAACCTCTCTCGTACCAGCACTTACCTTACTGGCTAGATTGGCCTGAACTGTTGTGACACAAAAACATGCAATCGCGATGAATACGACGACAAGACCTGCATGACCGCGCAGTTCTTGCTTTCGACGCTCTTCACGTACTGGAAGTAGATTAATTGTAATCATTAAAAATCCGCCTTCCGCAATGCGAGACCTACACCGACACCGAGGGATGGCCCGACTTCGGAGAGGTACTCAGAATCAAAATATTTACTAGGTGTGACTCGAGCCAATGGATCCATAATTTCAACTGGAATATTGGTTCTTTCTTGGAATGCGGATTGGAATCCAATCACCTTGGCCGATCCACCGGAGAGCATGATTCGCTTGATCTGCGATTCCTCCGACGTAGCGGAGAAGAAGTCCAGCGAGCGCATGATCTCACCTACGAGAACATCCGTAACGCCACGCATGGCCTGCTCGACCTCTTGCGGAATCACGTCTTGACTCGAAGTACCTGAGGCACCGTCACCCTTCTTCATTCGCTCTGCCTCTTCATAACCGATGGAGAGCGACTTCTGGATTTCTTCTGTGTATTGAGATCCGCCGGTAGCGATATCACGTGTAAAGGCAGGAGAACCGTTGATCACAACGTTGATGTTCACCACCTGCGATCCCACGTTCACCAAGGCAACGGCCTCGTTGGGCTCCGGGTCATAATTGGCTTCAAAGGAATTCTCGACTGAAAATCCTGCGACCTCGACAATGCAAGGGTTCAAGCCTGCTTCCACAATGGCCGCGGTATAGTTGCCAATCAACTCCTTCTTGACTGCAACCAACAGAATGTCCATGGTCTCTTCCGTCTCGCCTGCATCTCCGTAACCCAAGATCTGAAAGTCGAGATTCACTTCAGAGACATCGAAGGGAATATACTGTTCTGCTTCCCACGCCAACGACTCTTCAAGTTCTTCCCGAGACATCTTGGGAAGATTGATTCGCTTTACAATCACAGAGTGACCGGAAACCGAAGTCGCTACGTCCTTCAGACTTGTGCCAGACATCGAGACGGCCTCACGAATCCCGTCAACAATGGCGCTCACATTTAGAAAATCACCCTGGACAATGGCATCCGGCGGAAGTGGAGCCACACCTAACTTCAGGAGCTCCATACCCTTTGAGCCGCTGGATATTTCCACGACCTTAATGGAGGAGGAGCCAATATCTAGCCCAAGCATCCCCTTCGACTTCATGAATGGAAGTTTCATTCCCACGAATCCTGCCTCCTATCGATATCGGAGTCCCGAGCTTCTGAACTACTGAAAAGCGTGGCGTGCTCCCCTACCTTCAATCCCAGGGCGATCAAAATCTTTCTTTTCGTGTCTAGTCGACAAGGCCTTCCACTTTCCACCCGATCGATGGTCAACGTCGAAAGACCTGCTTTTCGCGCAAGCTCAGCCTTGCTCATCATCAGGGTTTCTCGAAAGCTCTGTACTTTGTTACTCGACACGTTGTTCCCCTCACCTTTCAATTCCGTTCTCGTCAGAAGACTCAAACGGACCCTCTCTAAACAACCACGCC
Source organism: Pseudomonadota bacterium (assembly GCA_003353845.1). Lineage (GTDB taxonomy): Bacteria > Myxococcota_A > UBA9160 > UBA9160 > JADFDR01 > GLO-12. Next base: position 16,003 of record PIVT01000025.1, read on the forward strand.
CCCAAACAGAACGGCGGTCCTAGCCCCTATCGGCTCGTAGTTCCGCAGACTTGAGGCGCCTTAACGCAACCCCGTGGTGATGTAGATCACATTCGGGGATACGCAGAACACTCGACTCTCATCGGCAACAATGTGGAACGGGGTTTAGCTTTTTATCTCCCTATGACTCAGGGAGACCCTAAAAAGGACCGATAAGCCATCTACGTATATAAGGGAGAGTTTATTGAGCACTCACATATTGGTAATCGATGACGAAGAGCAGCTCCGGGAGAGCCTTCAGCTTGTCCTGGCCGACGAGGGATACGATGTTTCTACGGCCAGTACCGGTGAGGAGGCCTTAGAACTCCTGGAAGATCAATCTCCCGATCTTGTGCTCTGCGATCTGTGCATGCCAGGGATCGATGGCATGGAGCTCTTGCCTCGACTCACGCGGAAATTACCTGAAGCGACTTTAATCTTGATGTCGGCTTACGGCAGCGAGAAGCTCGCCCTCGAAGCGATTCGACGCGGCGCCTATGACTACCTGGCGAAGCCCTTTCTTCCCAGCGAAATGCTCTTCACCATTCGCAAGGCCAAAGAGCGCGAGAACCTACGACGCCAGAACCATCTTCTACAACGGGAAGTGGACCGAGTCGTGGGCGAACGACCCATCGTCGCCGCCTCGGAACCCATGATCGATGTATTGGAAATGATCGAGCGCACTGCGGAATACAAAACCACCGTGTTACTTGAGGGTGAAAGCGGGACCGGCAAGGAAGTCCTGGCCCGTGCGGTTCACTCCCAGTCGGAGCGACGCAACGCGCCTTTCATCGCTATCAACTGCGCGGCCATCCCAGAGAATCTATTAGAAAGTGAACTCTTTGGTTATGCCAAGGGCGCCTTTACGGGTGCGAACAAAGCTCATCGCGGCATCTTCGAAGAAGCGAACGGCGGCACAATCTTTCTCGATGAGATTGGCGAACTGCCCCTGCCCCTTCAGGCCAAGCTATTGCGAGTGCTACAAGAAGAAGAGATTCGGCCCGTCGGTGACGCCAAGAGTCGTAAAGTTGATGTCCGTATTATCGCGGCGACTATCCGCAATCTCGAAAGTGAAGTGGCTTTGGGAAACTTCCGCGAAGACTTGTTTTACCGACTCAATGTAGTTCGCATCGTGGTACCTCCTCTGCGCGAACGACGAAAGGACATCCCTTTATTGATCGATGCTTTCCTTGATCACTTCCGAAAAACACTAGGAAAGCCAGTTCGCAGCCTCAGCAACGAGGCCTATTCCCACCTCGTCAATTACTACTGGCCAGGAAACGTGCGCGAGTTGGAGAATGTCATTGAGCGCGCCATGATCCTTTGCAAGGGGGATGTCATCGGTGCCGATGATCTCACCAATAGCGTCACTGAAAAGCCTTCCGAAAGCACCAATATGGATGGTTCAATAAACCTGAGTCTCAAGACCGCAAAGCGCCAGATGGAAGAGGACCTCATTCTAAAAGCACTCAAAGAAACTGAGGGCAATCGTACGCATGCCGCAAAGCTGCTGGGAATCAGCCACCGATCTCTGCTCTACAAGCTCAAGGAATACAGTATACGCGGTAGCTAGTTCCGCTTGGAATCTGACCCGGTAGGCAATGCGAGGCGAAAGCAGCCTTTGCCTGGCTTGCCCGCTGGCACATAAACCAATTTTCCGCCCTGCAACTCCGCCAGGTTCAGGGCATTGGCCAGCCCCAACCCCGTTCCCTCACCCACAGGTTTCGTCGTAAAGAAAGGATCGAAGATTCGTTCACGATCCTCCTCCGCCACCCCGGGCCCATTGTCATAGATACTGCAGGCAACAAATAAACCCGCCTGACCCTCCTCCTCCTCCTTCCATTCGAGGTCTTCCAATACAACCTCGACTCGGGGATCAGAGTTGGTTTTCACAGCATCCGCTGCATTCAAGAGGAGGTTCAAGACAACCTGTTGGGTTTCACCGGCATCGCCCAATACATCTGGCAGATGCCCACCCCCCTCGACGCTTATGCTGATCTCGGAATATTGCCCCTGGGCTTTGACGAGACTGATACTTTGCGCAACCACGCCCTCTAAAGAGAACGGTTTTCTCTCAGAGATGCTGGGGCGAGAGTAATCGAGCAACTGGCGTAAAATGGTACGGACCCGTTGGCCTTGGCCCAAGGCGCGCTCGAGATGCCCGGCAGAGGTCTCGGAGAGCGTTTTATCACGCTTGGCCAGATCGATAAATGCCAGGATTGATCCGATCGGGTTTCCCACTTCATGCGCAACGCCCGCTGCCAGTCGGCCGATCACCGCGAGCCGCTCAGCTTGTGCCATCCCAATCTTGGTGCGATGAAGCGTTGCGTTCGTTTCGCTCAAATCCTGCACGGCTTCCTGAAGATCTCCTGTTCTTTCCTCCAAGGAGTCCGCCATGGAATTAAAGGCCCTGCACACCTGATTCAATTCCTCGCTGGGAGATAGGGGGACGCGGGCATCGAGTTTGCCTTGGGAGACAGCCACTGAAGCATCTCGCAAATCCTGCAGGGGTCGAACAACCCGCCTGCGTATCAAATCAAGCCCGAAGAAAGCAAAGATCATCACATCGCCCAATAGAACAAACAACACCAAGGCGTAGGGTGCCACGCGAAAATACATGGGTAGGGTTGCAGACGGAAGCCGTGCTACGACGACGTGTCCTTGATCGCTCGTGGAAGCGGCAAACCAAATCGGTTCCCATGAGTAACCTGAGCGAAAAAGCATAGTCCTGCGAGTGCGAGCCTCACCGACGAGCACTTGGGCATCCGCGTCCAACTCACCCACTGTCCCCAACCTGGCCTTCCCTTCCCCCGAGGCCGGAACGTCCCACCACTCAACATTCAAACTTATGGAAGATACCTTTGACCCGGGGTGAACGGCTTCCTCATACAGCACGGGACCCAGAAGATCCAAGAACTGCACTACTTGCGCCTGCTGCTGACGCAATAAGTAACTAACAAGAATGAATGAGAGGATGGTCGTTGCAGCCACCAGCAACAATACCATGCTGATGAGGATCTCCGACTGGAGGCTCCTGGCGCGCGTCACCGGGATTACTCCGCTTCGCCCGAATCGTCGAGGCCGAGTTTCTCCAAGCGATAGCGGAATGAGCGAAAGGAAACATGCAACAACTGAGCGGCCTTTTTCTTGACACCCCCTGCACGCTCCAGGGCTTGGCGCAACAAGCGCCGTTCATAATCGGCAACGAGTGCCTCCAGGTCGACACCTTCCGAGGGGATCGTAAACTCCACATCCTTGCTTCGTGGTGCCGTAATCGAAGTCGGCAGACAGTCCGCTTCGATGTACTCGCCTCGTGTGAGAGCGACGCCTCGCTCGATAATGTTTTCCAACTCACGCACGTTGCCTGGAAAAGAATAGGTGTGGAGACAGGACATCATCTCGTCGCTGACACCATGTATGGGTTTCCCCAGCTCTTTTGAGAACTTTTCTACAAAATGGTGCACCAATAGAGGAAGGTCATCAATTCGTTCCCGCAGGCTGGGCAGCTCGACCTGAATCACATTAAGCCTGTAGTACAAATCTTCTCGGAAGGTTCCCTCTCGAACGGAACTTTCTAAATCCCGATTCGTCGCGGCAACAATACGAACGTCAATCTCGTGATCCTGCGCGCTCCCGACGGGCCGGATGCGACGCTCCTGCAGCACACGAAGAAGTTTCACTTGGAGTGAAAGCGGAAGCTCGCCAACCTCATCTAAAAGGATGGTTCCGCTTTCTGCCCCGGCGAACAACCCGATGTTGTCACTCACCGCCCCGGTAAACGACCCCTTGATGTGACCAAAAAGTTCACTCTCCAACAGGTTCTCAGGGATCGCTCCACAATTCACGGCAACAAAAGGTTTCGTACTCCGATCGCTATTGGCATGAATCGCACGCGCCACGAGTTCCTTACCCGTTCCGCTTTCACCGCAGATCAGTACATTGGTACGCGTCTCAGCCACCTGACAAACGAGATCATACATTCGACGCATCACAGAACTATTGCCGATCAATGGACGGTCTTGGTTCTGTTTCTTCAACGCACTTTGCAAGCGAATGTTTTCACTGGATAGCAGCTTCTTCTCAAGGGCCTTCTCTACGACGAGTCGGATCTCATCCACTTTGAAAGGCTTGGTGATATAATCGTATGCACCGAGTTTCATTGCATCGATAGCAGTCTCGGTTGTTGAGAAGGCCGTAATCATGATAACAACGGTCTCAGGCGAGACGCGTTGTAGCTCGGTGAGCAGTTCAATCCCCATTCGATCGGGCATCTGAATGTCGCTGATGACCACGTCGAATTCACAGGCTTCAAAGAAGGCCAGCGCCTCATCGACAGAACTCGCCGTCTGAACCTCATACCCTTCCTTGCGGAAGAAAATATCGAGGAACTCGCGCATACTCTGTTCATCGTCAACGACTAATAGCCGCGCCCTGGCGTTCACTCACTCTCCTCCACTATGGGCAACATGACGGACATTACGGTGCCCTCACCCAATCGACTTGTCACTTTCAAGACCCCTCCCATGGACTCCAAGAGGCGATGGGCCATGGCGAGCCCCAGCCCGCTTCCATTCGGCTTCTTGGTAAAGAAGGGATCAAATATTTTGTCGAGTTCGTCAGGCTCAATACCAATGCCAGTGTCTTCAACGGAAAGCCTGGCAAGTTGGACGATTGGCACTCCTCCCCCTTCAGGATTTCGGTCGACCAAGCTAATCTCTTTAGATACCTCGGTAGAAATCCGGAGATCACCTCCATCCGGCATGGCCTGACAGGCGTTTAGCACCAAGTTCCATATCACTTGTCTCAGTTGAGACGAATCCGCCCACACTTGAAGATCCGGAGCTAGATCTTTCTCGAAGGAAATACTTTCGGGTCGCGTTGGCTCCAAAATCGCCAATACCTCGTTAGCCATCTCCGCCAAACCAACCTTTTCTAATTTGACCGGTGCCGGACGAGCAAAGGTCAAGAAATCTTCGATCAAGCGGCTGAGGCGATCAGCCTCTCTCACAACGATGGTCATGAGTTGAGTGCCTTCATCGCCGTCCTCTTTCTCGCGATCACAACGCTCCTCTTCAAGCATTTGCACTGATCCCGATATTGCCGCCAAGGGATTGCGAATTTCATGGGCCAGACCGGCGGCCAAAGCCCCTACGGCTGCCATCCGCTCTTGTCGTCGCAACTCATCTTCCATACCCACAACGCCAGTAATGTCTTGAAAAATCATGACGTAGCCTCGCGGCTGCCCCGATCCTCCTCTCAAGACAGAACCCGCAATACCCAAATGAAGCGCCTCCCCTTCTTGGGTTTCGAAAAGAACCCGTGCGCGCTCATCTCGACGCCCGCGGGAGGACGCGACTACGCGTTCTTGTGTCCCAGGGACAACTCCATCCAAAGGCCGTCCGACAGCTTCCGCGGCGCTCCAGCCTGTAATTTTCTCGGCTTCCGCATTAAAGGAAGTGATCTTTCCCGAAAGATCTGTCGTGAGTAGCCCGCTCATCAAACTCGCCACGGTTCGCTCATGCAATCCGCGTAATTGATCTAAATCTTCTGTGCGCTGATCCAGCTCGGCTCCCGCGTCTTGGATCTCTCGGGACAAACCGCTGGTCAGGGTCGTAACAAACAGCTGAAGTCCCGTTTGTAACAGCCAGGACATCAGTAGTTCGCGAGCACTGTTCGGGCTCACCATTCCGGCCGGGCTCATTACACCCAGGTAATAACACAAGAGCAAAGCCCCATAAGACAGAGACCCACCCCCAAAGGAGATGAACGCGCCTCGCGTTCCCAACACCGTCGCCGAGTACACAGGAACCAAGGCATACAGGAAAATGAAAATTGAGTCTGAACCACCTGAAAAATGAACCAGGCCGGTAATCACGCCTACATCGATTGGAATTTGCGCCCACAACAAGCGCTCTCGAAAAGCGGGAATCTTTGTGACCAATCCGAGACAAGCCGCGGAGAAGAAGGCAACGGCCAGCGCACCAAACAAGCCCCGTTCGATGCCAGCGTTTCCGTTTAGACTATTCAGGACAAGTGTTGTGAAGAAAACTGCGGCGGTAAGGACCAAGCGCATCGCCATCAAACGCGCGATACCCGGTACAACCCATCCTCTCGTTCCGACTGCCCCTTCCATGAGTCGGCCTTTGCTTTAACCTAACCCACGGTTTCAGCGATCTTGAAGATCGGCAGGTACATGGCGACCATGATGCCACCCACACTACCACCCAAGAACACCATCAAGAGAGGCTCGATCATTGAGGACAAGGCTCCAACGGCCACATCGACTTCATCTTCGTAGAAGTCGGCGATCTTTGAAAGCATGGTGTCCATGGCACCGGTGGACTCACCCACGGCAATCATCTGACACACCATGCCCGGAAATACGCCACATTCCGACAAGGGTTCGGCCATGGTTTTTCCTTCTGAAATAGCCGTGCGTACCTTTTGAAGAGCCTCTTCGATGACGTCGTTACCCGCGGTTCGCGCGACGATATCCAAGCCATCCAAGATGGGAACACCACTGGAAAGCATGGTTCCCATGGTTCGCGTAAAGCGAGCCACGGCGACCTTTCGGATAATGTCTCCAAAAACTGGCAGATGCAACATGGTCGCATCGGTCATGTGATGAAATGCAGGGACCTTCTCACGCGCGATTTTAAAGGCCGTCACAAAGAGGAAAAGACCCACGAGAAAGACGACAAGCCAATTCTGCAAGAAGTGACTGATCCCCACCACCACTTGGGTCGCCGCAGGTAGCTCACCACCAAAGTCGGTAAACATCTTTTCAAAAACCGGGATTACCTTTACCAGCAAGAAACCAACCACAACACAGGCGATGCTAATGACGGTAATGGGATAGGTCATGGCACCCTTTAATTGGCGCCGCAGCTTTTCAGCCTTTTCCAAATACACAGCAAGACGGTTCAAAATTCCGTCGAGGATACCACCAATCTCACCGGCTGAGACCAAGTTGGTGTACAAGGGATCGAAGACCTTAGGGTGCTTGGCCAATGATTCAGCAAAAGTCTTACCCGATTCAACGTCCGACTTGACTTCTTTGAGCACCTTCTTGAATGTGGGATTATCACACTGACTGCCTAGAATATCGAGACACTGCACAAGTGGCAGACCCGCATCGATCATCGTCGCGAACTGTCGCGTAAAGATCACAAGGTCGTTGATCTTGATCTTCGGAGCCAGGAAGGCAATTTCAATATCTTTTGGCTTCTTCTTCACCTTGATTGGAGTGAGCTTTTCAGCCCGAAGTTGAGCCATGACCGCGGCATCATCGCGCGCCTCAAGCACACCCTTGACCACCGATCCCTGGCTGGTACGAGCTTCCCACTTAAATTCAGGCATCCTCTTTGTCTCCTCTCACAAACGGGGTCTCTTCATTACAAGACAACTCAAAATCATCCCTCATCGAGCTGCGCTTCTCTTGGAGCCCCCGAGAGCGTCCTGGTTTATCATTCCTCGCAACTCTTCGACGTCATGGCTGCGACCAATCGCATCATCCAGAGTGATCAGGCGCTTCTGGAACAGGCGCGCCAAACTCTGGTTCATGGTGTGCATCTGGAATTTTTCTTGACCCACCTGAATCTGAGAATAGATTTGATGAATCTTGTCCTCACGTATCAGGTTTCGAATAGCCGGGTTGGGAACCATGATCTCCGTAGCCATGCAACGTCCCGTACCCGTAGCCGCAGGAATCAAGGTCTGTGAAATCACTCCCTCCAACACAAAGCTAAGCTGTGCACGCACCTGACCTTGCTGATTCTCGGGAAAGGCATCGATGATACGGTTGACGGTTTGCACCGCCGAGTTTGTATGCAGCGTCGCGAGACAGAGATGGCCCGTTTCAGCCACCACCAGGGCGGCCTTCATCGTTTCGAGGTCACGCATCTCGCCGATGAGCACCACGTCGGGGTCTTGACGCAAGATGTACTTCAATGCCTTGGTAAAGCTCTCCGTGTCTGCACCAATCTCACGCTGATTCACCACGCTGCTCTTGTGTGGATGTAGATACTCGATGGGGTCTTCGATGGTCACAATATGGTGATTTTTTTCGCTATTGATTTTGTCGAGCACCGTCGCCAGCGTCGTTGACTTTCCAGATCCGGTAGGACCTGTCACCAGAATGAGCCCGCGCGGGCGATTTGCCAAATCGGCAATGATCTGCGGCAGACCCAAATCTTCGAAGCTGTGAATCTTGAAGGGGATTGCACGGAAGGCACCAGCCACCGCACCGCGTTGCATAAAGATATTGGCTCGGAAGCGAGACAAGCCCTTCACCCCGAAACTCAGGTCGAGCTCATTATTCTCCTCAAATCGATGTTTCTGTGCATCGGTGAGGATGGAGTAACAGATTTGCCGCGTTTCTGTTGCCGACATGGGTGGCATCTTGAGAGGCACCAAGCCACCGTCGACTCGCAACTGCGGCGGCGTTCCCGTCGTCACATGCAAATCGCTCGCGCCTTTTTCGATCATGGCTTTTAATAGTTGATGCAGATTCGCCATCTGTTTCTAGTCCCCTCTCACTTCTATTTTTCGTCCGCCATTGATACGCGGAACACCTCGGGTAAGGTCGTCACGCCTTCACCCAGTTTTGTAAGCGCTGCTTGACGCAATGTCTTCATGCCACCACGAATGGCCTCACGCTTGAGTTCCGCTGAGGAAGCACCATTCAAAATAAATTCTTTGATCTCTTCCGTAAGCCCCATCACCTCATACAAGGCAACACGTCCCTTGAACCCGGTTTCTGAACACGTACCGCAACCAGCACCCTTCACCGGTTTCATAGCTGCGGCCGATTCAGCATCCCAGCCCGCCTCGACCAGCATCTCTGCCGTCGTTTCGGGATCTGGCTCCGTACAGTTTCCACAAATTCTTCGGGCCAGACGTTGGGCCACAATGCAGTTCACGGCACTGGACACCAAGAAGGGTTCGATACCCATGTTCAAGAGGCGATTGACCGTCGAGGGCGCGTCATTGGTATGCAAGGTCGACAGCACCATATGACCGGTAAGCGCCGCCTTGACGGCGATTTCCGCTGTCTCAAAGTCACGAATCTCACCAACCATGATGATGTCAGGGTCTTGACGAAGGAAGGAACGCAGCGCGGCGGCAAAGTTCAAGCCGATGTCGTCCTTCATCTGGACCTGATTGATACCACCGAGGTTGAACTCGACAGGGTCTTCGGCCGTGGCAATGTTTTCAGTGGTCTGATTCAACTCCGCCAGGGCGGAATACAAAGTTGTCGTCTTACCGGAACCCGTAGGCCCCGTCACCAGGCACATCCCAAAGGGTTTGTGGATATTGTGCTGGAAGACATCGATCTGGCTCTGCTCAAAACCCAACTTGGTCATGTCGAGCTGCAAGTTCGACTTATCCAAGAGACGAAGCACCGTCTTCTCACCAAACAGTGTCGGGCAGACCGATACACGATAATCCATCTCTTTGCGACGACCCATCTTCAACTTGATACGACCGTCCTGCGGGAGACGTCGCTCAGCAATATCGAGATTCGCCATGATTTTAATACGTGATGTGAGTGCGTTACGAAGCTTCATGGGAGGCTTCATCACTTCGTACAACACACCGTCAATGCGGTAGCGAACACGGAAAGAATGCTCATAAGGCTCGACATGAATATCGGAAGCCTCTTTTTTGATGGCGTCAGTAAGAATCAGGTTGACCAGCTTCACAACCGGCGCGTCTTCCGCTTCCTTGCCCAGCTGACTCGCATCAAATTCGTCTTCACCGTCGACGACCTCGTAGTCATCATCCTCGAACCCCTGCATCACATCATCGATGTCGAGTTCGTCTTCCTTTTGATAGCAGCGCTCACAAGCACGGCTGATGGCCTCTTCCGAAGCCACCACCACTTCGACGTTGTAACCCGTGAGGAACTTGATGTCGTCAATAGCGAAAATATTTGAAGGGTCTGCTGTAGCGAGAATCAGCGTCGAGCCCGCACGGTTTACCGGGATCATGCGATGCTTGAGTGCAACTTCTTCAGGAACCAATTCAATGACTTCTGGATCGATATCAAAATCGTCTAGATCGATGGAGGGCACGCCGTACTGACCGGCCACAAATTCCGTCAGTTCTTGCTCTTGCAGGAATCCGAGTTTTGAGATCTGCGCACCGAGGCGGCCACCGCCGTCCTCAGATTCTTTACGGGCCTTGTCCAACTGGTCCGTTGTCAGGAGGTTTTCCCTGACAAGCAGCTCTCCGATACGCTCGTTCAACGCGTTACTCCTCCAAAGCGCGCAGGTTGGGCGAGCCGGGCGGAGTGAAAAGAAACCCCCGCACGTACCCCATTGCTCAACGCAAACGCTGGCGACATTCGGAAGCTGTATCGGTCTTATTCCGAGGGATCTTTACTTATGGAGGCAACTGCCTGCACTTCGGAGAGTTCCCCCGGGTCTAGGGACCTCCGGAGGGACATAAAATGAAAGAGTCCGATGGCAGTCACAGGTAACCAGTAGGACATATGGACTAAAACCCCTACTACAAAGCCCTGCTCCGCTGGGACGCCAAAGCCAGCCAGGGCAAATTGCAAGGCGAGGTGGTAAGTACCGAAAAAACCAGGGGCAGACGGTGCCGAGATGAAGAAAATCACCACGACGAGCGAGCTATAAGCCGCCAATAAGGTCTCTTGAGGAGTTTCAAAACGGACTCCGGCAGCGTCCATTCCCACGATAAAGGGAATCACCACCATCACTCCCCATAACAGGAAGGAGTAAACCACAATTCCAAAGTAAGGTTTAAATCCCCGCAGGGAAGAGATGCCCTGCATGAGGGAGCGGGCGAGTTCCTCTAACCGCGTCGCCCAGGTCTCCGGCAGGGGGCGACAGAAAAATCGCAGGATCTTGAGCAAGGCCTCGGGGAAAAAGTGCACGGCGACCAAGCCGCACAGGCCCACAATGGCAATACTAGCCACGTTGCCCGGAGAGATTGCGCTTTGGTCGCCAAAACTATGCAATGCCAAGACCGCGATGATCATGATGACGAAACACAAGGTATCGAGAACCCGCTCAAAAATAATGGTTCCAAAAAAAGGCGTCGCTTGACCGCCAACTTCTCGTGCCAAGGCCCAAGCGCGCAAGAATTCGCCAACGCGCAAAGGCAATAAGTTGTTTCCCGCAAAACCAATAAAGGTCGCCCGCGACAAGGGGCGCCACCCGATGGGTTGAATCGGATCCGTCAGAAACTGCCAACGAAAGGCTCGAAGGTAAATGCATGCCACCTGACAGGGCATGGCAATCACGACGATCAACCACCACTCGGCTTCCATGAGTGCCTGCCCGATGGCTTTCAAGTCGACATTGCGCAAGGCGAGCCAAAGACACAAAGCGGTGACGCCTAGCCCGAACCAGAAACGGAAATCGCGGACAACCCGCATCAACTTTCCTACCCCTCTTATTCTACGGCGCCCAGAATTTTCCGCGCTGTAGCAATATCCTCACGGATCTGCGCCTGCAAGGCATCTGGACCGGGAAATCGCTGCTCGTCCCGAATCCTGTGTTCAAAACTAAGATCTCCACGCACACCGTACAAATCACCGGTAAAATCGAGCAAATGGGCTTCGATGGACACCTCGGATTGCGTGTGGAAGGTGGGTCGACAGCCAACATTGATGACCGCCCGATAGGTTTTTTCCACCTCTCCCAAAGCTTGAAACCTTCCGGCATAGACACCCGCAGCGGGCAGAATTTCATTTTCAGAGTCGAGGTTGGCCGTGGGAAAGCCCAAGCTGGCACCACGGCCTTCACCGTGCACCACATTGCCACGAACGGCATAGGGACGGCCCAACAGCTTCAGGCTCTCCTCCACTTGTCCTTCCTCAAGAAGTGCCCGAATGCGTGTGGAGTTCACATCGCGATCACCGATTTTCACCTCGGGAATAATCGTCACCTCAAACCCCAACGCCGGTCCGAGCTCGGTAAAAAGGCGCATCGATCCTTCACGATCCTTACCGAAATGAAAGTCGTAACCCAGGTACACTTTGCGGGGAGCAATGGCGCGGTGAATGTACTCGCGCACAAACTGTTCGGGCGAGGTGCGCGAAAACTCCAAGGTGAAGGGTTCGACAATCACCAATGCGATGCCCTCCGCCTCGAACAGTTCCAATTTCTGTTCCAGGGTCACCAAGCGTTTGGGAGCGCGTTCGGGAAAAAGCACGGCTCGAGGATGGGGATCAAAGGTGTACACGACGGGCGCGCCGCCCAAGGCATTGGCCTGCGCCACCACGGTATCGATGATGGAGCGATGGCCCAAGTGCAGGCCATCAAAGTTTCCGATGGTCAGCACCGGGTGATCTAAACTGTGGGCCAAACTCGCGCTACCGTGCACGACATCCATGACAGTTCTACTCGGTCGAAGGAAGTCGTTTCAACTCATCGCCATTGCGCAATAGTTGAAAGAAGGAACTGTCGGGAGAAAGGATCAAGGTAGTCTTGCTGCCAATGGTCTTGCGATAAGCCTCCAGGGTGCGAAGGAAGCCGTAGAACTCAGGATCCTTGGAAAAGCTCTCGGCATAAATTCGCGCTGACTCCGCATCGCCTTCACCGCGCAGTATTTCGGCGTCGCGCTTGGCTTCAGCGACCAAAATTTTGGAATCACGATCCGCCGCAGATCGAATTTCGATGCCCTGCTCATTGCCTTCGGCGCGAGACTTGCGCGCTAACCGCTCGCGCTCAGCCCTCATGCGCTCATAAACTTTTTCTCGAATACTCTCCGGTAATTCAGTCGAATTGATCCGCACGTCGTCCACTTCAATTCCGTAGCGTCGCAAACTCTCATCACTCTGTTTCGTAATACCCGACATGATTTCAGAGCGCTGCGTGGTCAACACTTCGTCAAGTTTTCGCTGGCCAATCGCAGCCCGCACATCGGCGCGCGTAACTCGATCGATCTGTTCTTGAGCTTGTTCAACAGCCTGATTCGCATTTTTAGATGGAAAGGAGGAATAGAACTTCAGTGGATCGACAATGCGCCAAATCACATAGTTGTCTACAACGATGAATTCCCCGTCCTCTGTTTGAATCGGCAGCGCGTTCGTATTCAAATAGAGCAGGCGTTTTTCATAGGTGATCACGGTAGAAAAAGGCCAACGGGCCGAGACTCCCGGATCGAGCCGAGGCGCACCTGCCTTCCCCAGAAAGAGAATTAATTTTTGCTCTCCTTCATGGGTAATCACCACTGGACCGAAATCAAATTCCCCTGCCGCAATCAATGAAACGCCCAATCCGAAAAGCACCAACATCACGAGTACGAGTCGTCTCATTTACCCGCTCCCTTCCCCGCTCCTACGGGAGGCGTCATCGATTCGCCACTGCCAACGGGAAGCACCGGAAGTAAATTCCCCAACTCTGGATCCACAAGTACGGTCTGCACTGAGGGCAGTATCTGTTCCATGGTTTCCAAGTAGAGACGGCGCCGCGTGATCGCTGGAGCTTTCTGATACTCCTCGTACAGACTCATAAAGCGGTCCGCCTCACCTTTGGCTATTGAAATCTTTGAATCGCGATAGGCCTCAGCATCAGCGCGCAGCGCTGCCGCCTCACCACGTGCCTTGGGTATGATCTCGTTGGCATACCCCTGGGCTTGACTGACTGCACCTTCGCGGTCTTGCGTTGCGCCAGTCACGTCAGCAAAGGCTTCCTCAACATCTTTAGGGGGCAGGACTTCTTGCAGTTGCACGAACTGCACCTCAATTCCAGACTCATAATCATCCAAAATCTGCTGCAACAACTCTGCGGCTTCCAACTGAACCACAGCACGTTGATCCTGCAGGACGCCATCAATGGTCGTGCGGCCGACCACCTCGCGCACAGCCGCCTGACTGGCGTCGCGAATCACTGAACGCGGGGTTGTAAGCTTGTACAAGGATTCAAAGGCATTCTTGGTTCGGTACTGCACGACAAAGCTCAGATTGACAATGTTGTTGGCTTTGGTTTGCATATTCGTGCTGTAGAGACGAGAACCATCGGGGCCGAAATGCTCCACACCCGGCGCTTCGTCAACGGGTATCTCGTGGAACAAGAATTCCTCTTGTTGAATTTTTGAAACTTTTATTTTTTTCAACGTTTCAAAAGGAGGCGGCAAGTGAATATGGGGGCCCGTACGCGTCACGGTTTTGTGATAGGTCCCCAATCGAAGCAGGACCCCTTCTTCACCTTCATCAATTTTGTAGTAGCCCGTATATCCCCAGCCCGCGAGCAGCGCAAGCACTACCAGGAACAAGCCAAGGCTACCCAAGGTGCGCCCTACCCCTTTGCTGACTTCTTTATCCACCGCACTTGTCGTCGTTTTTTTTGATCCAAACATTAGCTATCGCTCGTCGAACCCCGCTCGCTATTCCTCGCCCCTCGCCTGGCCGATTTATCTGCATCAAAGAAAGGTTCGATGAGGTCCAAGGGCAAGGGGAAGATGATGGTGGACGAATTTTCGGTAGAGATCTCAGTCAGGGTTTGCAGGTATCGCAATTGAAGCGCGCTGGGCGTAGCTGACAAGAGCCGCGACGCCTCGGCCAGGCGCTCTGCGGCCTGGGCTTCACCTTCGGCGTGAATCAACTTCGCTCGCCGCTCGCGCTCAGCTTCGGCCTGCTTGGCCATGGCGCGTTGCATCTCCTGCGGCAAGTCGATTTGCTTCACCTCGACCGCGCGCACCTTGACGCCCCAGGGCTCAGTTTGCAAATCGATGATTTCTTGCAGCTGTCGATTCAGGCCATCGCGCTCGGTCAACAACTCATCCAACTCCACCTGCCCACAGACACTTCGCAGTGTCGTCTGGGAAAGCTGGGATGTGGCGTACAGGTAATTCTCAACTTGGATTTCGGCTCGCTCGGGGTGCAAGACCCGGAAGTAGAGAACGGCATTGACCTTCACCGATACATTGTCGCGTGTGATGACCTCTTGAACCGGAACATCCATCACGATTTCGCGCAGGCTGATCTTCCGCATCTGATCCACGCCGGGGATGAGCCAACGCAACCCCGCGCCCTTTACACCGGCGAATCGCCCGAGACGGAAGATCACACCTCGCTCGTATTCCTTGAGAATTCGCACACCGGCTAAAAACAAGCCTAATACGACAACGACGAAGATCATTGCTGGACCCATAAAAGAGAACCTCCTTGATGTTGATCATTTACTGCATGGAGCCGCTGCTTAAGCCGGTTGGGACAAAGCTTTTCGCACGGTCAGCAATAGCCCATCCATTGCTATAATTTCCACGGACACACCTGCTTCGATTGGACCATCGCTGGCCCGGGCCATCCAGTTTTCGCCGTGGACGAAGACGGTACCCTCGGGATTGAGCACTGTCACGGCTCGCGCTTGCATCCCCAGCATCTCCTCTACGCCAGCGATCTGTGGACCGGCCATTGCTTTACCAAGGGAGGCCACCACCACAAAGCCAAAGAGAGACAGGGCGACGACGGCAGGCACCAGTACTTGCCAGAAATTGACAGTCAAATCAGACTCCTCCGGAATACTGAAGAGCATGGAACCTCCGGCCAGGAAACAAACCACCCCCAGCGCAAAGAGCACGCCGAAGGACGTGACAAAAATTTCCGCAATAAAGAATCCGATGCCCGCAACAAGCAAAACCAACCCCATCCAAGAAAAGGGAAGAATCTGCAGGGCAATGCCGCCCAAGAACAAGCAGACCAGGCCAACGGCCCCAGGCACACCCACCCCCGGGCTATTGGCTTCTATATACAGGCCCAGCAGGCCGACCATAATGAGGATCATGGCGACATCGGGAGAGGCCAACACATTCATCAGGCGATTCATGCGCGTCATTTCCAACATGACCAACTCGACGGAAGCCAGGTCGAGCACCACGGTCTCACCGTCCACTACCACTTCACGCCCGTCGATTTTCTCCAGCAAGTCATTCAAATCGTCAGCCATCAAATCGATCACGCCCAGTTCAAGAGCCTCTTCCGATCCCACGGCGACGGATTCGCGCACCGCCTTTTCGGCCCACTCCACATTGCGGTTGCGCTCTTGAGCAATGGACGCGATGAAAGCCGCCAGCAGGTTTTCCGCCTTTTCAGCCGCAAGATCTCGCTGGGCTGCGGCGGGACCCTCTTTCCCTTCCTCATCCTCTTTCTCCGCAGGAGGGGCCGTGCCGCTGCCGCCAATGCCCACCGGGTGAGCTGCGCCGATGCTGCTGCCAGGCGTCATGGCCGCCACGTGACCCGCGATGGTAATAAAGGTGCCTGCCGATCCCGCCCAAGCGCCGCGGGGTGAAACGAAGACAATGACGGGGACTTTGGCGTTGAGAATGGCTTGCAGAATGTCCTTGGTGGAAGAGACCAACCCCCCGGGTGTATCCAAGGCAATCACGACGGCCCGGGCGCCGTCCTTTTCACTCTCTTCAATGACGCGTTGAAGATAGGCGGAGGAAGCAGGATTGATGCTGCCCTGAATCGTAGCCACGTTCACGTGACCGCGTGCAGCGAGCGCCTCCGAAGAACCAATGCTCAGGCCCAAGAGCACCAAACTCGGAACCATCGCCCACTTCACCATAGCCCCGAGGAAACTCTTCAACCCGTCTTCTCCCTGTTCTTTATTCTTCTCTTCATTCTTCCAACTTCTGTGCGCGCATTTGTTCGACGCGATCCCAGATGCGGCTGGCGACTTCACTCTTCTTGAGTAGAGGTAGCTCTTCGGCCTCACCTTCGGGCGTCACGAAGATAATGGCATTCTGATCCACTTCAAATCCAGCATCCGTGCGAGAAATATCGTTGGCCACGAGTAGATCGCAACCCTTGCGCAAAACTTTCCGACGCGCGGCCTCCACAACATTCTCACTCTCGGCCGCAAAGCCCACAACAAAGCGATCGCCTTTGATCCGGCACACCTCCGCCAGAATGTCGGCATTGGGCACCAACTCCAACCGGATGCCCTCCCCTTCCTTCAGCGATTCTTTCTTTATTTTCTGTGCGTCAGGGTTGGCTGCCCGAAAATCGGACACGGCAGCCGCTTTGATCACAATGGAAGTATTGGGCAATTCGGAAAACACGGCGTCGTACATTTGCTGCGCTGTTTCTACATCCACACGCTTAACGCCCACGGGCGTGCGCAAACCCACGGGTCCGGTGATCAGGGTGACGCTGGCCCCGCGATGGGCGGCCTCGGCCGCAATGGCAAAACCCATTTTGCCCGAGGATCGATTGGCCAAAACGCGCACGGCATCCAAGGGCTCTCGCGTGCCCCCCGCCGTCACCATGACCTTCTCACCTTCGAGCGTTTTGGCCGCAAACAGTCGATCCACTTCTCGAGCGATGTCCTCGGGCTCGCTCATCCGGCCTTCACCCTCCCAGCCACAAGCCAGGTAGCCCTTTTCCGGGCCCAAAATATGAACGCCACGCTCCCGCAAAATCTCCAGGTTCGCCACGGTGGCCGGGTTCTGCCACATATTCACGTTCATGGCTGGAACCACTAAAATGGGGGATTGGGTGGCGAGCAAGACGGTGCTGACCAGGTTGTCCGCAATCCCCTGGGCGAGCTTGGCCAGGGTGTTGGCCGTGGCGGGCGCAACAACCAGCAGGTCTGCCCAGTCGGCCAAGCTGATGTGATCAATCTCCCCTTCTTCTTCTGGAGAGAACAACTCACTGCGCACGGGAGAGGCTGTCAGGGTTTGCAGGACCATGGGGGAAACGAACTCACCTGCGCTGGGTGTCAGGGCACAGCGCACTTCGTAGCCTGCACGAATCAGGGTCCGCACAAACTCGGGAATCTTATAAGCGGCAATACCTCCGCTGATGGCTACTGTGACACGCCGTGATCCCGTCATCACAACCCCTTGAAAAACTTGGATAAGTTCGTCCTGCACGCAAAGACAAGAGTACCGGGTACACAGGGCGGCGTCCATGAGGATCGCAGTAAGAAGAAGGGAAGCTTTCCTTGATGAAACGCGGGCCTAGAGCTTGCCGCCCAGCCGCTCAACCAACATTTTGGCCACCTCGGATGGCACAAATTCATCAATATTGCGGCCGAAACGAACCAATTCCTTCAAACGCGAGGAGCTGACGTACATATGCTCCTGGCTGGCCATCATAAAAAAGGTTTCGAGTTCGGGATGAAGGTGCTTATTCATTCCCGCCATCTCGAACTCGTACTCAAAGTCCGACATTGCGCGCAGACCGCGCACCAGCACCGAGGCACCCACCTCGCGGGCATAATCCACCGCCAAGCCAGAAAAGGCACAAACCCGCACACCTTTAAGATCTTTCGTGGCCGATCGAAGCAGGTCGACACGTTCCTCAGTACTAAAGGTTTCATTTTTTGAGACGTTGATGGCCACACCCAATACCAGTTCATCAAACACGCGGTGTGCGCGCTCCACCAAATCCAGGTGACCGTTGGTCACCGGATCAAAGCTCGCGGGAAGAAGGGCTACTACATTGCCATTTGATCGTTCCGATACCATCCTTCGTCCTCACCCTTCCATTTGCTGCAAGCGACTCAACCTACACCTTTGTTAGAACCCATGGGTACTGTGTACCTTTGATCCCGAGCCGATTTTTTCAAATTCTATTACTCATCGCCGATTCATTCAAATTCCCATGGGCCGATGCTGCAATCAAGTGTCGCGCTAAACACAGGTACTGTCCACTGACCCGGCAGTCGGAAGGCAATGGCCCCTCCTACACCTAATCTTGTATGGCTTCTTCGGGCCTCCAACGTGTAATCACCGTATCACCATAACTGCGTTCATCCAGCAGGCTCAGGCCAGGTACGGGTGCAGGTAAATGATGTTTTGAACTCTCCACGATCACTTGTGCGTCGGGGCTCAAAAGATGTCCCTCGACCAGGGCCCGCAAGGAGTTTTCGGCTTCGTCGCTCGCATAAGGAGGATCGATGAACACGAGGTCGAAACGCTGTTGGGCCGCACTGAGCCTGCGAAGGGAATCCTCGGCTTTAGCCCTATAAATCTCGGTGTTTTCTTCTACTCCCAAGTCGCTCACATTGCCTTTCAAAACCGCGAGAGGGGCGGCGGCCTGCTCCACAAACACAACGGAAGTGGCACCTCTCGACAGGGCCTCAAGCCCCAAGGCTCCGGTACCCGCGTAAAGGTCCAATACCTGTTCACCCTGCAAGGGACCCAAGCGTGAAAAGAGCGCCTCACGCACTCGGTCGGACGTGGGACGAACTCCCCGATCCGGCACGGCGCGAAGTTTTCGACCACGCAAGAAACCACTGATAATTCTCATGACACACCTTTGTATATCCATGAAGACTGCAATCGCGTAACACCAAAGTGTTCCATTCGATTAGCGTGCAACTTCTATTCAAATACTACTGCACTGCGCTCAAAGAGATGGTAGCTGCTCACTTACTACGCATCCTCAACAGACACGATAAAATGTCGCACCCGTTTTCAAAGTTTCCAGGTGACTGGGTCTTGCGACCTGCTAAATTTAAGAATGCAAAACCAAACAGTTCGTTGTTGAAACACGAGACAATAGAAGTAAGAAAACAAGCAACAAACAAGTTAAAGAAACAAGAGATCCATGGGAGAATAGAAAAAATGGCGAAAGCTCCGGTAGAACGATTAAAGAAGAAACTATCCGAACGGCTTGCACTCATCCGTGGAGACCGCTCTCAACGACAATTCGCCCGGGACCTTGGAGTCTTCCAGCAGAATGTAAATCGATACGAAAACGGCACGACACCGCACACCGATTTCCTGATGACATTGGCGATTAAAGAAAACATCTCGATGGACTGGTTACTCCTGGGCAAGGGACGCATGCGCCGTCGAGCCTGAGGGATCAAAACAAGCAACTTAGAACCAGAGCAAAGATTGGCTGCTCTTCCGCAACAGACTTTTAGCAACTCATCGCGGCCAATAAAGTCACTTTCAAAAGAATACGCTTAGCAAAACGGCTCACTTTCCAACCCAATGGATGGTGAGCCGCGCGTCTATCCGAGGTTGAGAAGGCGATTTAATTCGGGCGAACCAGCGCCTCAACAAAACGGTCCACACCGTCCATGGCCGCTTGATCTCCCTGTTGGTAGTCATTCACCAAGATCGAAAAGATCATGTCGTTCCCATCCTCTGAACGGACAACCCCCGACAAGCCCGTCACTCCGGTCAATAATCCAGTTTTGGCGCGCACGCGCCCCAGCGCTCCCTCGGCCCGCTTTTCCAAGGTTCCATCCAATCCCGCGATGGGCAAAGCGGCAATCAATTCTGGGCCCCAGGCGAAGGAGCGATCCGCCACCTGCAAGGTTTGCACAAGAGTACGCGCTGATACTCGGTTCCCTCTGGACAATCCCGAACCGTCCTCCATCACCAAACCCGAAACGTCGATACCGAGGTTTGCCAGTTGAGTACGCAGAGCGACGACTCCATTGCTCCATGTCCCGGGCTCGCCGCTAGCTCGCGCGCCCAAGACCTTCACCAAGCTTTCTGCAATGCTGTTATTGCTGTACTTCACAAAACGCTGAACCACTTCGGAGAGCGGGAAACCCTCGAACACCAATAGCTCCTGTGTTGTTTTCGGCGCAGTTCCTCGGCGCACCTGACCCTCAACCACGATGCCATTGGCTTCGAGCTGCATCTGCCAAAGCCCACCCGCGTAATACAAGGGATCGCTCACGCTGCGATAAACCGTCCGGCTTTCTCCCTGTGCGGCGATGCTCCCAGTAACCGTGATCTGGTCCCTCACCTGCCCTTCCTTGTTCGCAGGCAGCGCCGCGCGACCCACCGAGGGCCGAGAGCGCGACCCGGCCTTGCCTGTGACAGCCTGCGACGAAAGCTTGAAGTATGGAATCGGCGGGTCCAAAGCCACGCGAGCCGGAGCGCCCACACTGAGACCGGGCAAGATCTCTACGGCAAAGGAACCGTAATTCGCCGACACGCCACCGACCGGACTGTGATAGGCGCGACTGGAGACCTTGCCCCATGCGGGGTTCCAGGCAACGGTATCGAAGACACTGTCATCTAAAATCAAATCACCTCGAACGCGGCGCAATCCCTTACGCCGCAAATCAGCCGACAGCCGCCAGAACTGTTCCGAGGTCAAGGCCGGGTCCCCAGTGCCGCGCAGGTACAGGGTGTCCACCGCACCCTCGGCGTCGGGCGCTGCGTTGGCCGCAATCACGGTCTCAAATTGGTAAGCCGCTCCCAGCGCATCGAGGGCGGCAGTGGCTGTCAGCAATTTTTGATTGGACGCCGGGATCAGACCGCCATCGGCATTGCGTTCGTAGAGCACCTGACCATCGGATCTCCGCACCACCAACACACCGAGCTTGGCACCGCGCAAGGCGGGAGCGGCCAGGGTCGCATCCAAACGAGTCTTGAGATCGGCCCGGCATTCCTGCGGTGACCAACACCCCGCCAGGCAAAGCCCGAGCAGCAATAACAAGCACTTGGACACAAGACCCTTTCGCCAACTCACATTCGCAACAGTTCTCAGCACAAATTTTCTCCGCAAATCATGTCCGCTCGCCCGGGGGTTAGCTCCTGTGGCCGGGATCAGTGCGAAGGATCGCGAAGTGAGAGAGATCGGACAAGCAGGGCCCGCTGACGATCGGGGTGGCGACCCGGCGGCAGTGCCCGATTTCAAGACTCATTCCAGATTATTGATGTTCATCCATCAATAATCGGCAAGAGGGGGGGTTAAGTTACTGCAACAATTGGGCGATAAAGATGTGGGGTGTATGCTTCACCCCAAGGGAAGTACAAGCGCAGTGCAGGCGAAGTCCGGGCGGGACAATCGCCGAAAATCGAGGGGGAATTCATGCTGAATTGGATCTGGCTCGGGTTGATCCTGATTGGGGTCGTCTGGGCCGCCTTCACGGGGAACATGGCCGAAGTCAGCTCGGCGTCCATGGAAGCCGCAAAGGATGGCGTCCATCTCATCGTCGGTTTCGTCGGGCCCATGGTGTTCTTCTTGGGACTTATGAAAGCCGTGCAAGACGCCGGATTCCTGCTCTCGGTGGCGCGCTTTCTTCGCCCCATCCTCAAGCGACTCTTTCCCGATGTGCCCGAAGACCATCCGGCCATGGGCGCCATGGTCATGAACATGGCCTCCAATATGTTGGGCCTGGGCAATGCGGCAACGCCCTTTGGTCTGAAAGCCATGGAGGAGTTGGACAAACTCAACACCCGTCCAGGTGTGGCTTCCAATTCCATGGTGCTCTTTCTCGCCATCAATACATCCAGCATCACCCTCTTCCCACTGGGCGTCATTGCGATCCGCTCTTCTCTGGGAGCAGCATCACCTGAAGCCATCCTTGTTCCGACACTCGTGGCAACGATCTGCTCCACCACCATCGCCATTTCCACCTGCTTCTTTCTGCAGCGCTTCCCGCTCTTCCGTATTCCGGCCAATGCACCCCAGCGCGAAATCAAACCAACAACCACTGAGCCCGTTGAATTCACGCCCACAGCATCGGAAACGTCCCCTGCCTCAACGAGCGAGACATGGATAAATCGCATCATCGTCCTCGGTGCTTGCCTCCTCCTCACCGTGGCCTTTATCAAAGAACTCGTACTAAACCCGTCGGCTCTGGCCGGGCTATTGCCGTTCTTGGGTGTGTTTGGCCCTTGGCTCCTACCTCTGCTCATCGCCTTCTTTCTACTCGTCGGCGTCTCCGGACGAGTACGCGTCTATGAATCCATGGTTGAAGGCGGGAAAGAAGGGCTCGAAGTGGCCGTTCGCATCGTGCCCTACATCGTGGCCATCCTCGTGGCCATCGCCATCTTCAGAGCCTCGGGTGCACTGCTCGCCCTGGAAAATCTCGTTCGACCGCTGACCCATGCCATTGGGTTGCCTTCAGAAGCCCTGCCCATGGCCCTCATGCGACCGCTCTCCGGGTCCGGTGCCACAGGCGTCATGGTCGAGACCATGAACCAAGCTGCGACGGGCCCCGACACCTTTGTGGGTATGCTGGTGAGCACCCTGCAAGGTTCGACGGAAACCACCTTTTACGTGTTGGCCCTGTACTTCGGTGCCGCTCGGATCAGCAATGGCCGACACGCCTTGGCGACTTGTTTGACGGCCGATGCGGCGGGCATCTTGGGTGCCGTGTTCGCCTGCCGATTCTTCTTTCCCGAATTGCTTTAAACAAAGGTCGCTGCAGGACTCTCGCGAGCCTCAATTTTCCGACGGAGCAAATCCCAGCATGGGTCCAACGCCAACCCCAGACGAGGCCATCGAACAAGCGCTTCACGCCCTGGTGAGTGAACGCTTTGCGGCCCGAGAAACTGTCGCAACGGAAATCGCCGGGGGATTGGGGCTGCGCCGCTTTTACCGGATCCAGTTCCAATCCGACGAGGACGATGCCCCCGCGAGCCTGATCGCTCGCGTCGATGCGCCTGAGGATCCGAAAAATCGACCCGCAGGCATCGCCCCCGAACCTCCCATGGAACCCCTCTTGGAATTTCTGTGCGCCAACAAACTTCCCGTGCCGCAAAGTTATGGAGGAGACCCCGCTCAGGGAATTCTCTTATTAGAAGATCTGGGCTCCCTTTCCTTGGGAAAAGCCGCCGCGGGCAAACTGCTGGGCCAGCGCATGAATCTCTACCGTGAGGCGCTGGCCATCATTCCCAAACTCCAGGCCCTCAAAACTACCGATGCACAGAACCCACTGCCCTGCTTCCAGCGCCGACTCGACGCGGCCCTCTTTCGCTACAAAGCCCAACTCTTTAATGAACACGCCCTGCCCGTGGCGCTGGGCCGCCTGCCCACGGCCGCGGAAAAGGAAGTGGTTCAAGAAGCCTTCGCCTACATCGCAGAGCGCAGTGGCGCAGCACCGCAACGCTTAGCCCACCGCGATTTTCAAAGCGCCAACTTATACCTGCGTCACGACCGGCTTCCGGCCGACATTCAGATGATCGATTTTCAGGGGGCCTTTATGGCGCCTCCCGAATATGACTTGGTATGCGTGTTGCGCGACTCCTATGTGGTGCTCAGCGAAGCCGAGCGCTCGGACCTATTACATGAGATTCGGCCGCAACTGCCCGACGCCCCCGATGAAATCAGCTTCCTGGAGCGCTTCGCTCTGCTCACCCTCTCGCGCAAAGGCAAAGACCTGGCGCGCTTTCTCTACGCCGCGAAGGAACGAGGCGATTTGCGTTTTCAAGCCCACATCCCAACCACGGTTCGCTACTTGAAACAGGCTGTCGTTCACACGGCAGGCATGGCCCCTTGCCTGGCGCGCCTGGCTGAACTGATTCAGAACTTCCCAGAGAAGGAGTTCTCATGCGAGCCATGATTCTGGCAGCCGGTTTTGGCACCCGCTTGCGCCCCCTCTCGGAGTTATTGCCCAAGCCCGCCATGCCTGTGCGCGGTCTGCCCGTCATCGCCTACAACCTGGCGCTCTTATCCCATCACGGGGTGAGGGATGTGATGATCAATACCCATTACCTGCCCGAAGCCATTGTGGAAGCCGCGGAGCGCCATCGCCCCCACGGCATGACACTCCACTTCTCGCACGAGCCGGAAATCCTGAATACGGGGGGCGGGTTGCGCAAAGTGGCCTCCTTCCTACGCAAAAGCGACCCCTGCATCCTTCTGGCGGGCGACATGGTGCTGGATGTGGATCTCACGGGCTTCATCCAACGACACCGCGACAGTAAGGCCGCCATCACCTTCGGGCTGCTGGACGATCCACGCACGGCCAGCTTCGGCAGCATCGGCATCGATGGCCAGGAAGGCTTGGGACGTGTCAGACGTATTGCCAATCGCGTGGATTTGGGAGGCGAACGGCGAGCGGGCGTTTACATCAGCCTGAGCCTCTTATCCGCCAGCGCCTTGGACACCCTGCCGGAGATGGAAAAATTCAGTCATTTGGAGGATTGGGTAAAGCCCATGCTACAGGCTGGACGCGAGGACATTTGTGCTGAGCTCTTCAGCGAAAAGAATTGTTTCTGGGAACCCGTGGGCACCTTGGAGGAGTACCTCAGCGCTAATTTTATTCGGCACAAGTACTCCTTTATCGATGTGGATCATTGCGCCCGCCAAGATGGAGTGCAGTTGAACATTCACAGTATCTTGGGGCGAGGGGTCACGCTCAACGAGGGCAGCTGTCTGCGACGTGTCGTGGTTTGGGACGGCGAGCACCTGCCTGACAATTATCAGGCAGAAAACGGAATCTTCGCTGGCGGCGACTTCTACGCGTGCGATCTTCCAGAGCGGGAGAAGGTATGACCGAGGTCATTTTCGTTGGAACGAGTGACGCCTTTGGTGCGGGGGGAAGACGCCAATCGGCCTACGTTCTACGAACGGAGGAAGGCTCGACCCTGGTCGACTGCAGCGGGACCACGCTCACCGGCTTAAATGTCTTGGGGATTGAGCGGGACGAAATCTCCACCATTTTGATCTCCCACTACCACGGCGACCACTTCATGGGCATTCCCCAGTTCTTGCTGGCGGCCATCTACGAAGACAAACGCCGCGCCCCCTTGAACATTGCGGGCCCCAGCGGTGTGGAAGAGCGCGTGCGCAGCCTGTGCACCCTGGTGGGCTATGGATTGGAAGGTCGCGAAATTCCCTTCCCACTCATTTTCCATGATTTGACAGCTGATGAGGAAATGGAAATCGGCCCGGTCTGCGTCACACCCTTTAATGCCCTTCACCAGGAAAGCACTCAACCTCATGGCTTGATCATGCGCTTGGCCGGGGGGCACCAGGTGGTTTACACGGGGGACACGGGTTGGTTCGAGGGTCTGTCACAGTACACCCAAGATGCGGATCTCTTCATCTGCGAGTGTACGAGTTACGACCGCGGCCTGGACTTTCATATCAATTTTCGAGACATCTACGAACATCGAGAAAAGTTGGGGGCACGTCGCGTGATCCTCACCCACCTGGGTCCCAGCATGAGTTCACGGCGTGGGAGCTGCCCCATGGAAACCGCAGATGACGGTTTAAAAATAACTCTTTAAGTGTCTGTTTTACCTATCTTATAGACGAGTGGCTGCCAACCCCCCCTGCCCCATTCATTAATTTACTTCGGCTACTACCAAATCGGCACAGATACGTTGACAGAAGGCCTCTAAACCCCAATAATCGGCCCGCGATCTGCCCGGTTCGTAAGGGAGGCAAGCGACGCTCGACCCCTTATGTGCACAATCTCGGGATCCAATATCTGCGTGGACGCCAGCGCCCGAACCGGGACGACGCAAAGCGCAGTGAGGAGCCCACCTGGTCAGCCAGGGATTGAGCCCCACCTCACCAACGGCCAGGGCGGATCTCTCATTTTACTTCGTTTTTGTCACCAGCATTAAAGGCTCTCGTATGAACGATTCATCCAGGTCCCAAGGCGGTCTCATCTGTATTGCAGTAGTAATCCTGGGCTTACTCTTTCTAAAAGGTGTGTTGAGCGGGAGTTATGTTGCATTGGCGATTCCCGTCACCATTCTCGTCGCCTTCTTCCTCGGGCTCGCTTTCTGGGTCGGCTGGACGATTTACACCATTCACGTCGAACCTGAAATCGATGACGAGGACGGCGACCAAGCTTCCCAATAGGAAGCCCGCCGACAACACCTATGCGGATTGCCCTCCTCACATATCGCGGAAACATGTACTGCGGCGGCCAAGGCATTTATGCCTCGTACCTGGCGCGTGAATGGAAGAAAGCCGGCCACGACGTCCACGTCATTGCCGGTCCGCCCTACCCCGATTTGGATCCGGGCATCCCCCTACACAAGATTCACAACGAGAATGTCTTCGGGCTCAAACATCCCGAGTGGATCAAGCGCGATAACCCTTTGGCTTTGCTCAACCCGCTGAACCTCTGGGAGTTGGGCGTTTCCCAAGTGGGCATGTTCCCCGAGATGCAAACCTTTGGCCTGCGCTTGATGACGCGCTGGAAGAAACTGCAAGAGCGTCACAAGTTCGATGTGGTCTTCGACAATCAATGCTTGAGTTGGGGATTGTTGGCCATTCAAGCCACGGGCATTCCCGTGGTCTCGGTCATCCATCACCCATTGCACATCGACCGCGCCGCCGACTTTGCCATCGACCCACGTCTTCGCACCAAGTTCAAGCGCACCCTCTATTTCCCCTTGGCCATGCAAGAAACCGTCGCCCCGCGCTTGAGCCGCATTGTGACCGTGAGCGAAGCTTCGCGCGCCGAGATCAGCAAGCATTTCCGAATTTCCAAGAGCAAGGTTCCCGTGGTGTACAACGGCACCGACCTCGACATCTTCAAGCCCTTCCCCGAGATGGAAAAAGAAACGGATCTGATTTTCATCGGCCGCACCGAGGATCGCAAAAAAGGCATTGGCACTTTGCTAAAGGCGTTGGCGCTGTGCCCCGAGCACATCAGCTTGAAAATTGTCGATGGTCGTATTCCGCCTCACGGCCTCGTACCCAAGGCCATCAAGAAGTTGGGCCTGGAAAAGCGCGTCACCATTGTGGACCGGATGCTTGAGGTCCCCGACCTGGTGAAGCAGTACTCCACGGCGCGGGCCGCCATCGTCTCCTCCGTTTTCGAAGGTTTTGGTTTCCCCGCCAGTGAGGCCATGGCCTGTGGGCTGCCCGTCATCGCCAGCGGTGGCGGTGCACTTCCCGAAGTCATCGGATTGGACGGAATGGCCGGACGCCTGGTCCCCACGCGGGACCCCGAAGCCATGGCCGCAGCCATTACGGATGTATTGGCCGACCCCGTCAAAGCCGCCGCCATGGGCGCACATGCCCGCGAGCGCGTGGCCACCCTTTTCCAATGGGACCAAGCTGCTGCCCAGCTGGTCGATATTTTCCAGGAGACCATCCGTGCTACTCACAGTCGATCTCGAGCGGCTTGACGTCGGGTCAGACCAACTCATGCTGGACGTGGGTTGCGGGGAAGGTCGACACTGCTTTGGAGCCCTGGAACGCGGTGCGCGGGTCATCGGCATCGACCTGGACAAAGACGCCCTGGGCTTTGCCAATAAACCTTTGCAGAACCGCGCACGCGAAAAAAATTCACTGGGTGAGATGGCCATTGCCAATGCCTTCCAGCTGCCCTTTCTCGACAACACCTTTGATCGCGTGATTTGTTCCGAAGTCATGGAGCACGTTCACGACTACGCTGGGGCCTGCGCCGAAATCTCGCGCGTTACCAAACCCGGCGGCATTGTGGGAATCACCATCCCCACCAAGACCAGTGAACTCATGTACCGGCACCTGGGCGATGATTACTTTGAATCTCCCGGCGGCCACATTCGCATCTTCGAGCCCACGAACCTGCGCGACGCCATGACGAAAGCCGGACTGCGCAACCGCGGCGTAGGCTTTGCCCACGGTTTCCATACTTTCTACTGGGTGC
Organism: Pseudomonadota bacterium; assembly: GCA_003353845.1. GTDB lineage: Bacteria > Myxococcota_A > UBA9160 > UBA9160 > JADFDR01 > GLO-12. The sequence continues at coordinate 44,307 of PIVT01000025.1, forward strand.
TGCGCAGCATCGCGGGGCTGCCCGCTGCCGACGAGAGCAAACTGGTGCAAGCCTATCGCCTCTTCCTGATCCGTGTGACCGGCTCAGCATTCATGGACAAACTCGAAGGCCTCCTGAACTACGTCTGTCCCAAGAGCCTTATTCTCTACGCTAAAAAAGCCTGAGGCGGCGAAAGCCATGTCCAACCAACGTCCGCTGCGCATCGCCTTTGTTTCGTATCGCGGCAATATGAATTGTGGTGGTCAAGGGATCTACCTTTGGTTCCTGGCCCGCGAGTTGGCCAAGCGCGGGCATCAGCTGGACGTCTTTGTGGGTCCTCCCTACCCGGACCCCATGCCCTTCGCTCAATATCTGGAAGAAATGACCAATGAGCAGTTTTGGGGACGACAATTCGACGGCAAACCCGGTGCGCCTCTCTTGGAGCCCGATCCACTGCGCATCTTCAGCCCGCTGAATTTTTATGAGTTCGCGGCCACGCGCTTTGGCTTTCTACCCGAGCCCTTTGCCTTCAGCTTGCGCAGCTTTCACGCCTTGTCCAAGCGCGTAAAACAAGGGCAGGCCTACGACATCATCCACGACGTGCAGTGCCTGGGTTATGGCTTATTGGGCATGCGCGCCCTGGGCATTCCCGTGGTGACCACAGTGCACCATCCCTTGTCTGTCGATCGACGCGCCTCGTTCCGACGCGATGTCACCTTCCGCGATGTCCTGGGCACCCAGGCCTTTTATCCCCTGGGCATGCAGAGCTTCGTGGCCCGACACATCGACGGTGTGCTCACCTCCTCCGAAGTGAGCGCCCGGCGCATTCAGCTGGACTACAAGGTCCCGACGAAGCAAATCATCAACGTAGGTAATGGACTCGATACGGATTTGTTTTGCCCCGACGCCTCGGTGGAACGCAGCGAGACCGAGCTGCTGTGCATCGGTCGCGCCTCGGACCCCAACAAAGGCATCGTCACCTTGGTGGAAGCCCTGGCGCAACTGCCATCCCAAATCCGCCTCACACTCATTGACTCCGACCACCCCGGCAATGTGGCCCGGGTGCGCGCGCGTGAACTCGGCTGCGAGGATCGGATTCGTTTTACGGGGCGCGTCCCCATTGAAGAGTTGGTTCATCAGTATCGCCGTGCGGCCATCGTCGTCGTGCCCTCCTTGTACGAGGGCTTTGGCCTTCCCGCAGCCGAGGCCATGGCTTGCGGAGCCCCGGTGGTGGCCACGCGGGCGGGCGCCCTGCCCGAGTTGATGCAACGCGGACAAGGCGGGGTGTTGGTACCACGAGGTGACGCCGACGGCATTGCGCAAGGTATTCGAGAATTGCTAGACAACCCCGAACAACGACGACAGTACGCAGCGCAAGCGCGCAAGAACATCGTCGATAGTTATTCCTGGCCGCACGTGGCCGAGGTGACGGAAGGCGTGTACCGCGAGATCATCGCTCAGCAGCAGTAGCCAAACCCAGTCAAAAAAAATGCCTCAGAAAGCGCAAAGGTCGCGCTCTCTGAGGCAAAATCATCAATACACTGACTCTCTAAATCACACCCATCGCGACCATCGCGTGTGCCACTTTGAGGAACCCGTAGATGTTGGAACCGACAACGTAGTTGCCGGGCGAACCATATTCTTCTGCGGTTTCGAAGCAGTTCTTGTGGATGTTCCTCATGATCGTGTGCAAACGGCGGTCCGTGTACTCGAAGGTCCACGAATCACGGCTCGCATTTTGCTGCATCTCAAGAGCCGAAGTTGCAACACCACCGGCATTGGCGGCCTTGCCTGGCCCATAGGCGATCTTGGCTTCTAGGAAGATCTTGACACCTTCTGGTGTCGTCGGCATGTTGGCACCTTCACCTACGGCGATACAACCATTTTCAACCAACTTCTTGGCATCCTTGCCTGAGACCTCGTTCTCTGTCGCCGAGGGCATGGCCACTTCGCATGGGACATCCCAAATACTGCCACCTTTCACAAACTTCGCGTGCTTATGGGTGTCCGTGTACTCTTCGACCCGGCCTCGCTGGATCTCCTTCAACAGCTTGATGGAGCTGAGATCGATACCCTTCTCGTCGTAGATGTAACCGCCCGAGTCAGAGCACGCGACAACTTTACCACCGAGTTCATGGATCTTCTCGATGGTATAGATCGCAACGTTGCCCGATCCCGAAACAACAGCCGTCTTACCGTCGAAGGAGTCGCCGCGGGCCTTTAGCATCTCTTCCACGAAGTAGACCGAACCGTATCCCGTGGCTTCGGTGCGAACCAGCGAACCACCCCAATCGAGGCCCTTCCCTGTCAGGATGCCGGACTCGTATCGGTTCGTAATCCGCTTGTACTGTCCGAACATAAAACCGATCTCACGTCCACCGACACCAATGTCGCCAGCGGGTACGTCAGTGTACTCACCGATGTGCCGATAGAGTTCTGTCATGAAACTCTGGCAAAAACGCATGATTTCACCGTCGGATTTTCCCTTCGGATCAAAATCAGAACCACCCTTCCCTCCGCCGATGGGCAGGCCCGTCAGCGCATTCTTGAAAATCTGCTCGAACCCAAGAAATTTGATGATCCCAAGATAAACCGACGGATGAAACCGCAACCCACCCTTATAAGGTCCGAGAGCACTGTTGAACTCGACTCGAAAACCTCGATTAATTTGCACTTCATGTGAATCGTCGACCCAGGGAACGCGAAAGATGATCTGGCGTTCTGGTTCGCAGATCCGTCGAATGATCTTGTGTTGAGCAAATTCGGGATGGCGGGCGAGCACCGGGCCAAGGCACTCCAAAACTTCATTCACCGCTTGATGGAATTCAACCTCTCCAGGATTCCGGGCGGTAACCTCGTCGTAAATAATTGCGAGCTTTTCATTGTACACGTTCTTCGACCTCCAATTTTCGAGATCCGCTCCCAGCCAACTATCAGGTGTGCAACGATGTCATCAGCGGTTCACAACCCTGATTTCAACAGTGGCACAAAGGAGTTCGCAACTCTTCGGTCGTTGCGTTCTCCCCCCTCGCGATGGATAGCACTGCTTTCAATACGGACAGAGCAACAAAGCGGGTCTCTTTGGGTTTGCGCATTGCATTCTTCCTTCGCGAAGCAATGCGCCTTTCCAATCCCCGGATGGCATTGTGCCGCCGAGAATGGAAGAGCTGTTTTACCTTGCAATAACCTTTCAATCTCCTCTACTCGGGCAGGTAGTCTTCCGGCATACCGGGCAACCATGCCTCTAAGTCGACGGGGATTTTCTTATGTGGCTGCTTATCCCAAGTCACCTGGCCGGTTTCTCCAGCCAAGACTGTCTTCACGGCGGCATCCGGATCTGGGAAATGGGTAAGCAACTCATGATTGAGCCAAAGCTCGTACTCTCCGGGACGGGCCATCTGGATCAAGAACACGTGCGTATCAGTTTCAAAATGCCACATCGTCTCACCTCAATTCCCTCGCAGAGCCCCCGAGGCCTCGCGAGTTCCATCGTCCCTGGACAGCGCTACAAGGTTTTGCCAGCGACAAACTTCGCCGATCAGATTCATAGACATCATTTCGTATGATCTACTGATCCTCGGCGCGGGCGAGCGCTACAGGCCGATCCCTTCGGATGCAACGCGACCCTTTCTCAAAATGTCTTTGATTAAGCCAGCCGCCCGGGCCTTGCCCCCCCAAGGGTCGCCAATCAATTGAAAGTTAGTCTAACTTAAGTTCTTGATGCAGAAAGTGATAATTGGATGACAATGCGGGGCAATTTGTCTCGGAATAGCTCCACCGGGGCTCGGGTTGACCCAATCGATGGACAGAGTAACTATCTAATTTAAAGGTGACTATTGGTGCTTGATTGGCTTGCAACCCCCTGAGCTCCCGTTGTGCAGTCCATATTTTAATTCATACTTACTATCAGTTTGGCTAAAAACATGGTGGCGGCCGAGGGCGACCAGGTGGCCGAGGAGGATGCGGTGAGTGTGGCGCTTGACCGAAAGGTTGCGCCACCGCATGTTTCCAGTACAACACGCAATAGGTCGGTGAGAGGTTTTGAGGCCCATACAAGCCTCAGTGTCCCAAGGAGTTCCAGATGAAATCATTTGTGTCGTCGGGAATCGAACAACTCGATGAGTTGCTCGGTGGCGGCATCCTGATCGGGGACAACGTCATCTGGTACGACACGGCTGGAAGTCTCGCCCCGGTATTCAATCTCAACTTAGTGCGAATCTCGGAAGAACAAGAGCGAGAACTCATCTACATCAGCTT
>PIVT01000683.1 GCA_003353845.1 Pseudomonadota bacterium
GGGGAAGATGCGTTGACAAATCCGCCGGGGCGGGATAGAAAAAGAAAGCCGTTTCACAGGGATACACCCCTTTGGAACGTTCTTTGCCGGCCATCAACCGGAGACCCGCCAAAGTCATGCGGTTGATGGCCTTTTTTCCTGTCGAAAATCTCCCCTTCAAAAAACCTGTCAAGAAAAAAAATCAATTTTTCAGAAAAAAACTCTTGGTATTACATATAATCTATTTGGTGTCATATGTTTACCCTTGATGTCAAGAAAAAAATCAACACCTTTCTCTGATTTAACCGCCATTTTAAATTTATGGTGTATACTGCACACGATAAAATTAACACGGCAGGGGGATCTTAAGCATGTCATTTTCGGATAAAATTGTGAAGTTAAGAAAAGAAAGAGATTGGACACAACAACAGTTGGCTGATCTTATAGGGATGACCGTAAATCAGATTAAAAGATACGAGAAGGGTAAATCAACACCATCCTTAGAGGCAATAAGGAAATTGGCTGTAACCTTTGGAGTAAGTGCTGATGAGCTGGTCTTTGGTAATGGAGAAGGGGTGGCTGCCCAAAAACTCAATCCTGAGCTGTTAAAAAAATTTGAAAAAATATCCAATTTGCCCAAAAAAGAATTAGAAGCCGTTGAGATTATGATAGACGGGATTATCGTCAAAAATGAGTTGAATGATCTGGTGAACAATAAATAAA
>PIVT01000684.1 GCA_003353845.1 Pseudomonadota bacterium
ACATGACTACATTCTTACCCTCCCCCTACCACGCTACACTGGGCCGGTGAGTCTTTCCGATGTCAGTCAGATGTCAGAGGGTGTTGTCTGTCCGCTTTGCAAAAGGGCAAGCGCGCCAAAATAGAAAACGTCGATAAAAACATGACTACCCCTACCGCGACCCAAACGGCTGTCGCTGGGATTAGGGATGTGAGACCGCTTTTGTTCACAGCTTGTTGTCTGCGTGCTCTTTGTCCGCGCGCTGGTAGAACCATGGCGTCGTCCAAGCTCGTCGACCATTTGGCTCAGTTTTCCAAAAAATATGCACGCGGAGACTTGGACGAGGTCATCAAACTTATACAAGCGTCAGCGCCCTCGCCGCGGAATTCAATGGTGGTTTACCCGAGGTCCTCGAACTGGCCAACGCCGTAAAAGGGTTCAGCGCACAGGCCCCGGCCATAAAAAACGTCGGCCAGCCACCGCGACCACAGGCCCCGGCCATAAAAAAACGTCGGCCAGCCACCGCGACCACAGGACAAGGGCACGATTTCGGCCCACGCCACCGCCTTCATCCTCTACGCCGATAATTTTACTATCGGCGCATGCCTTCGTCATGGAGTTGGTGGTGCTACACTTCGCCAACTGCCAGCAATGGAGCAGCAGGTAATCTCGGGCCATTTCCACCGTATTCCCCTGGGGTTTGCCCTTGACGCCCCCCCCCC
>PIVT01000685.1 GCA_003353845.1 Pseudomonadota bacterium
ACCGCACCATCGTGGTCGACGATGTGGGCGGGCCCAATCCGGGCTGGAGCCTAAACCGCTTGCGCGGAGGCTGGCGCCAAGAATCGGTCATGGCGGCCATGGCCGGTCTAACCAAGGTAGCGCAAACGGAAGTCACCTGGGCCATGGGCCGGATAGAGCCCGGCATGCGCTACCCGGGTTTCTTTGCCACAACATATGACTGGGTGCCGGATGTACAGCATGCCGGTATGGCGGCCACCACCCTGCAGAGGATGCTGCTGCAAGAGGTCGGCAGCAAGATCATTCTGCTTCCCGCCTGGCCGGAGAATTGGAACGCCGACTTCAAGCTACACGCAAAGAACCTGACGATTGTCGAGGGTCTTGTCAGGGACGGCCGTCTCGTGAAATTGACCGTGACACCAACCGAACGGCGCAAGGACACCGTCATGGGTGAGCCATAGGACAACAAACGCATTGAATCTACTTGGAGTCAAGGAGCCTGTCGGAGAACTCGATCTGGCTTCGAGCGGCCCTTTATTCGCCTGACTGCATCCGGCTGTATCGACGATAAAACCAACATCGCCTGCTTCGCCGTCTTTGCCAGACGAAAAAATTGCTCGCTCTCGGGCCGACGACGGAATTCTCCGACAGACTCCTGGGAGCCAGATCGAGTTCTCCAGCAGACTCCCGGCCATCGATTCTTTTCCCAGTGGATCTCTTC
>PIVT01000686.1 GCA_003353845.1 Pseudomonadota bacterium
CACATCCCCTCAGCATCTTGGCGTTGCCTACGGTATTGGCATGCCGATGCCCGCCGGTGCATTGCTTGTTGAGCTGGTGAGCAATGCCGGCGCAGTTGGTGAGGAACCTGGTGGGTTTCTTCACCAATGCTTCCCCCACCTTGTCGGTTCCCTTTTGCCCGAAACGACACTGGTGGGCAAGGACCAGATGCGAGTCGGGTCGATCGATTATGGCTCGGACAAAATCCAGGAGCCAGCTGCTGGCGCCGGCGGGATGCTCGAAGAGGAACCATCGACCGCCGGCGATCTGCAGATCGATCAGTTCGAATGCGAAGCGCAGATGCTCGACGGCATGTGCAAACTTCTTCTCGAACTCCCCTGGGGCCATCTGCAATTTGGAGAGGTTCATCATGGTCGAGAAGTATCGACACATGGGGCTCAAGATGAGCAGCTTGGGCTTGGTGGTTTGCACCAGAGTTCGGGCCCGTTGCTTTGTCTCCTTGCAGTCGAAGTCCCATGGCCGTCCCTGGTCATCCGTAGATGTCAGATCCAGGGACCATCCGCCAGGGTGGCCTCTCTGTCGGGCGATCGGTACGACCCGCGGAGGGCTGTACACTTCTCCTACAGCATCTGCTTCTGCTGTGTCGGAGTGCCCGCCCAGGACAGCGAGAATGTCCGTCTCGCCACTGATCTGGCCCATGTGGATGTCGTCGTTAGGTGA
>PIVT01000194.1 GCA_003353845.1 Pseudomonadota bacterium
GCTGGTTGAACGAGGCGGGCCACATCGATTGGAAATGGGTGAAGTCCCTCTCGGGGGAATCGCCCGAGAACCCCTGGATGGACTTGAAAAACCGGACCTGAAAAAATCCTGAAGAACGCGCGTTCTTCAGGATTTCAATTTTGACAAATTCCAAGAACCCTGCACGGGATTCACAGCTGCAGCGAAGCGATTCCCGTCTAGCGCACCCAGACCACTGCACGCATCTCGATGGACTTTCGTACTCCTTTGAATCAGGCACCAACAAATTTCAGTAGATCGCTGAAATTGTGTCTGTCGGCAGCTCTAAGCGCTGCAATATATTCATTGCGGCGCTCATTCATGCTTTCCAACCTGTAACCTCCCGCCCAATCAATAGCGGGCTCGCCCATAAGCTTGGTTAAAACGGCATCCGCCATAATACGTGCATGTCGGCCATTTCCGTTTGGGAAAGGATGAATAGAGACCAGCTTATGATGAAACCTTGCCGCCAATTCCTTGGGCGGATAAGTGTCGTTCTCAATCCAATAACGAACATCATCCAAAAGCTGACGCAATTGGATAGCTATCTGGAAAGGTGCGATACCGATATTCTTTTCCGTTTTGCGAAAACTTCCCGCCCATTTCCACACATCACCAAAAAGCCTTTCGTGAAGATCACAAACGAATCCCTCCGTTAAAACATCGGGGTTCTTTTGCTTGGCCAGCCATTTCATGCCTTCAGTAATGTTTGCCTGCTCCAGTTGATCAAGCTCACCTCTAGTGGAGATGTGCTTAAAGTGCAGTCCTTCCATCTCATCGGGATCCAATGGCGTAACGCCATCTGGGCAATCCATGCCTTCACTCATTCGTTATTCCACAAATCGGACGGCATCTTCTCAACGATTTCTTTTGCAATACGTTGGACCTCAAAGGTAAGCTGCTCATCGTTAAGTGATTGTGCCTCTAGAGCCATATGCGTAGAGGCTGCCCTAACTTGTGCTCTCGCCTTTTTAAGAGCCTGCTGCTTGATCATTTCCTCGATTTCCTTCTCAGGGATAACCGCATAGACGAACCGACAACCCATGGCTTCAGCCATGGCTTGCATGCTTTTTAAGGTGATACTTCCGGAAGGCTCGTCGTGCTCGGCCTTTGAGACTCTTGCCTTGGTAACACCAAGCCGTTTGGCGAGCTGTGTCCCGGACATGCCAAGCGCGGTTCGAACGGTTCGAAGCCACCCCTCCGGTGGATGCGCAGAAAAGCCTCTAAGCTGCTTAACCGCTTCGTTTACCTTGTCTCTGTACTGTTTCGCGACAATCTGCTCTATACTCATGGTCAACCTTAATATTTACCGTTTGCTGAATAAAGTAAACAGATTTATATACTAAAATCAATTAATAGTCAATGTATTAGTATACTAAAAATAGAATAAGTCAATATTTATATTGACATAATGGTCTATTTTGTCGTGGTTACCAGCATGGTAAGTATCTGGAGTTGAATGGTTTTAACACAAGAGCGCTCGCTACTTCACGACCAGATGACTAAGAAACAGAACCGGAGAGAAGAGGCTGGAGGGATTTCAAGCTGACGAATTGAGGCCTGGCGATCTAAAATGACTTGTTGTCAAATCTGGTGTTTGAGCTATTGAATCAAGCGGCGTCCTGGTCGCCCTCTCTTACTTCGATTCCATCTTTGAATTTGACTCCGGTGACGACCTTTGCCAGATAATCAAAGCCACGAAGTCGTCTCCATTTCTTCTCCGCGCATTGGCCGAGCTTGAACATCATGTGCAGCATGCCGTCTCGCGTCAGGCAACCCTTCGAGCGTTTGGCTCGATGACGGATGGTTCCGAAACTCGATTCAATCGGGTTGCTTGTTCGAATACTCTGCCAGTGCTTCGCTGTTGTCCATCGGGTCACCCGAAGATGTCGAGGCTTACTGCAAGCGATTCATCGATGAGGTGGGTGGATGCCTCCCCAAACCTATTTCCCAGGGAACAAGTTTCTTTAGAAGAAAGAGGTTTGCTAATCTATTCTAAAAGCAACAGAAAGTACGTGAGGAGATGGAAAATAAAGCATGCGTAACTTGAGCATAGACGAGCCATTCAAGAAACTTGATACCATTGATTTTCGCAAATTGGCATGGAACAAAGAACTCGCTAATAACGTTACTTCTCTGGAAGGACTCAAACAGTATGTGTCTCTGACGGAAGAGGAAGAGCACTCCATGCAGGAGGTGCTGGATAATCATCCCATGAATATCCCGCGCTACTACCTCAGCCTCATCAACCCCGACGATATCCACGACCCTATCCGAAAACTGGCAATTCCCACCGCCGAGGAACTGGTTGTGGCCGGTCAGATGGGCGAAACGACTGGAGATCCCTACGGTGACGACAAACACAATAAGGGCAACGGGATCCTGCACAAGTACCCCTACTCGGCCTTGGTCGTGGCCACCGAATTTTGTTCCATGTACTGCCGCCATTGCTTCCGCAAGCGTCTGGTGGGACTTCCCAACGACAAGACCGTCGAGAACTTCCAGAATGCCGCTAAGTACATTGCTGAACACAAAGAAATCACCAATGTGATCATTTCAGGTGGTGATCCCATGATGTTGCCCACCAAGATCATCGCCAGGATGTTAGACGCCTTGAAGGACATCGATCACGTAAACTATGTCCGTATCGGAACCCGCACTCCTGTGGTTTACCCCCTGCGCTATTTCGATGATGAGCTCATCGAAGTGTTACGTGATTTCAACCAGCATAAGACGCTCTACATCCCTACCCACTTCAATCACGCCAAGGAAATAACTGATTTATCCAAAGAAGCTGTGATGCGTATCCGTGCTGCCGGAATCACCGTCAACAATCAAGCTGTGTTCCTCAAGGGCGTCAATGACA
>PIVT01000195.1 GCA_003353845.1 Pseudomonadota bacterium
GGATAACGCGGTTTTCTTGCCGCTAGACCTTTTGTCAGAACCTGAAGCAGAGGCTGTGCCCGGCCTCGAGGAACCTGGATCAGACCTCGTCGAGATCGCACTGACGAAAGGCCGCCAGTTACGAGTTCCCTGTATGCTTGACGATGCCACGTTGGCCCGGCTGATCCGCGTGGTCGAGACGGCATGATCGCGCCCGGAACCGGCGTGCGTGTATATTTGGCCTGCGGTGTCACCGACATGAGGAAGGGCATCAACGGGCTGAGTGCGCTGACGCAGGATGTGCTGCGTCAGAAGCCCACCAATGGTGCAGTTTTTGCGTTCCGTGGTCGGCGCGGTGACCCATTGCCCGGCAACACATGTTTACATGTGTGAGAGGGGGATCAAGCTGTTGTATTGGGATGGTCAGGGATTTTGCCTTTATTACAAAGTTCTGGAACGCGGGCGTTTCCCATGGCCCACTACTCTGGAAGGCTCGGCGCGATTAACGTCTGCACAACTGGCGATGTTGTGGGCCCCTCTCGGCAGATTGCTACGCAATCGCCTGCCGGGCAGCGAGGCATTGATTGGCGACGGCCGAACTGGGGCGCACCACCGGCCCGGGTTGGGTGATTTATATCGGTTTTTCTGCCTTGTTTATATGGTGTTATCCACTCTGGGATGGTATCCAGCGCCATGTTGAATACCTCGCCTTCTCTTCCCAATGATCCGGCTATTCTGAAAGCGATGATCGCTGCTTTGCAGGCGGAGAACGTCAGGATATTGGCCACGTTGCGCGCCCATGATCAACTGGTTCAGGCTCTGCGGCTGCGGATCGCGAAGCTCCAGAAACAGGCGTTTGGGGCGAGCTCGGAGAAGATCGAGCGCGAGATCGAACAGCTTGAACTGGCGCTGGAGGATTTGCTGGTCGCAGTCGTCGAGGTGGACACCGCGCCGCATAATGAGGATGGCACGGTCGAGGTGCAGCCCTCGCCCGAAAAAGGACAAAGCAAACCCCGCCGCCGTCCCCGTGTCTCAGATGATACCCCGCGCGAGCGGCGTGAGCTTGATCCGGGCTATGATTGCCCCGATTGCGGCGGCGATCTGCGTGTCGTGGGTGAGGATGTCAGCGAGCTGCTCGAAATGATCGCAGCGCAGCTTAAGGTGGTCGAGATCGTTCGCATCAAGAAATCCTGCCGACGTTGCGAAAAGATGGTGCAGGTGCCAGCCCCCAGCCGTCCGATCTCCGGCAGCATGGTCGGGCCCGGTCTTCTGGCTTACGTTCTCGTCTCAAAATTTGACGATCATCTTCCGCTTTATCGGCAGAACGAAATCTTCGCCCGTATGGGGGCTGACATTCCCGCCAGCACGTTGGTGGGCTGGTGTGGTCGTGCGATGAAGGTTCTGCAGCCATTGATTGAGCGGATCGAAGCCGAGATCATGGCCAGTGACCTGCTTCACTGCGACGACACTCCAATTCGGGTTCTGGATCGCTCTCGTCGTGACAAGGGCTTGGGCAAAGGCGTCAAGCAGGGCCGAATCTGGGTCTATGTTAGAGACCAGCGTCCATGGGCGGGGGCCGCGCCACCCGGAGCGGTTTACTATTTTGCTCCTGACCGGCAGGGAGCTCATGTCCGACAGCATCTGCAAGGTAGAAGCGGTATCCTGCAGGCGCCCTCTCATCGTTTGCAAGCAAACGACTGCCGGGTAATAGACGCCTATACCGGGTTCAACAAACTCTATGAAAAGCGCGCCGATGGCAGTCGCCAATTCCGCGAGGCAGCCTGCTGGGCGCATTTGCGGCGTGACTTCCATGATGTTTGGGCGTCCGACAAGTCAGAGATCGCCCGTGAGGCCCTCGACCGGATCGGAGAACTTTACGACATCGAACGCGGGATTGCCGGGCAGCCTGCTGACGCGCGCCTTCAGGTGCGCCAGAAGATGAGTGAACCGAAGGTTGCCGCCTTCAAACAATGGGCCGAGCAGCAATTGACGCGCATCCCCGGAAAGGGCGATCTGGCCAAGGCTTTCCGCTATGGTCTGAGCCGATGGCCGTCGTTCTGCCTGTTCCTTGAAGATGGCCGCGTGGCCATCGACAATAACGCAGCCGAGCGCGCAATGCGCCCGATTGGAATTGGAAGGAAAAATTGGCTATTTGCGGGGGCCGATACCGGTGCGGAAACGCTGGCGCGCGCCATGACTCTGGTTGAGACGGCCAAACTGAATGGTCTCGACCCCCAAGCCTACCTTGCCGATGTTCTCGACCGCATCCACGATCACAAAATTAACCGGATCGATGAATTGTTGCCGTGGAACTGGACTCCGACAAAATCCGCCTCAGGTCAGGCAGCCTGATGGGGAGAGATACCAGCATCTGCGCGATAGATTATGTCGCCAAACGGATTGGCGAGAATCTCGAGTTGCTCGAAGAAATCGCCAGCAACCCAGACAACATCGACTATGGCGAAATGATCGATGTCGTCACCGGACCCGACCAGGCCATCACCGCCTTTACCAGCAGAGGCATCGAAAACCTGCAGGAGTTCATAGCAGATATCCGTACTTGGCAGGGTGGCATGCGCCAGTTCCTCATCGAACAAAACTGCGATCCCGCAAGGATCGAGCGCATCATCGCTAATGAACTGCGGTAACAACCGGGCGGTTACAAAAGAACAGCAAAAATTGAGAGATCAAAAATAGTGACATTCTCCCGCCCAAGGGGCGGGCGCGTGTTAGATCTTTTATCTTTCGCGATACGGACTTTGCAAAGTTGATCCCATAACCTGACTTCATTTGGACCTTGGCGAGCCACCGCTTCTTTACCTGCCGAACAGATTACCATATCGCAATTTCGTCAGCTACTCTCAATTATCGAAGCATCAGATTACGGGAAATTTGCATGATGGC
>PIVT01000687.1 GCA_003353845.1 Pseudomonadota bacterium
GCAAGGTCACTAAAGCCCACGTGATGTTGAGGAAGCCCAAGACCTTCCTGGAAGCTGTGGAAGATGCCTACCAACATCACATTACTTGTGCCCTCTTGCAATCGGACTCTAAGAGATCCGCCTTGGATGATCCGACTCAGACGTCCGTCCATGTGAATTATACTAGGACGGACTTCAATAATAGGCGTGATAACAAAGAGAACCGGTTCCAGGAGCGGGATGACCAAGGAAGGGGACGAGCGGACAACCGGCGGTTCGATAAGGGTCCAGAGAGGGTCAACTCTCCGACTGAGGACCGACGCCCCGATAAGAATCGCTCTCGCGATGACTATCGGGCCAATGGTCCCCAGCCCGGTGGGAGACGCCCCTACGACAATTATCGGTCGAACGACCGGAGCCGCTCCCCTGACTCCTATTCACCAGAAGAGATAGCTGCTTTGATGAGGGTGACGTGCTGGCTGTGCGGAAACCCCGGACATTATTCGCGCAATTGTGCGATGAGGTCTAAGGCTTCTGTAGCAGTGCCGGCCACCGGCCCTCGCCAATATCAACGTCGAGATCGAAACTTCCAGCAACGCGATACCCGGAGGTACAAAGAGCAGTTGAGGGAGAGCAGGAGATTGCCAACGCATCAGCAGAAAAGGTTCCAGGATCGGGGAGATTACCGGCGAGATCGGAACTATGTCCACGTCTCGCT
>PIVT01000089.1 GCA_003353845.1 Pseudomonadota bacterium
CCCCTGGCCAGCTCCTGCATGTCCGCCACTAGGTCGCTTTCGTCGACGATCTCGCGACCGAGCAGGGTCTCGATCGCGTCTTCGAGTGTCACGATACCGGCGGTCTGACCGAATTCGTCCTCGACCAGGAACAGGTGTGCCTTTTGCTTGATGAAAAGATCGAGCAGATGTTGCACGGGCAGCTTTTCGGACACCCGGAAGATCGGTTTTGCGTAATGACTGATCTTGTTCGCACCCTCTCCGGACCGCTCCGCTGCAAAAAGGTCATGGCGTAATACCTTGCCAGTGACGTCTTCAATGCTTTCGCCGAACACCGGGATGCGGGAAAATTGCATGGTCATGGGATCGTCCAGCGCCTCGGTAACCGACAGCGACTTGTCCAGCATGTGCACCACGGAGCGGGGCGTTAGCACGGCTTCGGTCGGAATGTTTCGCAGGTTGAGCAGGTTGGACAGATACTGGTTTTCCTGTGATACCAGCGCGCCACCCTTGTGTCCGAGCGCAACCATGGCGAGAATTTCGTCTCGGGTGATTTCATTTTCCGATTGGGTACCGATCAGGTGCGTCAGGTGCGTCGAAATCCACACCAGCGGATAGACCAGTTTGACCAGCCATAGGATCGTGTAGCAGGCTGGCACCGCAAGCAATTTCCAGAATGTGGCCCCGAGGGTCTTCGGAATGATCTCGGAAAAGTAGAGAATCGCCAAGGTCAGCAGTATTGCAGTCAGGGTTTCCCACTGTACACCGAAAACCAAGATTGCCTGGGTGCCGACACCAAACGCGCCCATGGTGTGGGCAAAGGTATTCAGGATCAGGATGGCGGCGAGCGAATCGCCGATGTTGCCCTTGACGCGCGCCAGTGCCGCGCCGGCGCGGGGGCGTTCCTGTGCCATGCTTTCGACAAAACTAGGCGTGATCGACAGCAGCACCGCTTCCAGCACCGAGCACAAGAAGGAGACGCCGATGGCCAGCGCCAGGTAGAACAGCAATAGACTCATGATGTACGTAGGCCCCAGAATGCCATTTGCACGGCCTGAAGTACCTTACTATAGAGGATAACGTTCGTCTTGTAACCCTGGCCTATGGAAAGTAAAATAAGCGGCCATTTCATCTCCGGTAACAATCATTATGCCAAATTGAGGGATCGCGAATGGGCCGCCCCGACTTGACATCATGCACCTTACAGGACGTTTCATGGCTGCTTATGCTAAGAATCTTCTCCCAGCCCAAGATGGCAGCGGAAACTACGAAGAGACCGGGAGAAGGTGAGAAATGAAACAGGGAACGGTTTACATGATCACGGGAGCGGCCATGGGCATTGGTGCCGCCGCGGCAGAATATGTCGTTGAATTGGGCGGCCGCGTCGCTGTTTGCGATATCGACGAGGCGGCCGGCAGAGCGCTCTGCGATCGACTGGGGGAAGCTGCTCAATTCATTCACTTGGACGTGCGAAAGCCTGAAGCCTGGGAGAGCGCCGCGGAGCGAGCCTGGGAAATCTTCGGGCGGGTCGATGTATTGGTGAGCAACGCCGGGGTCGCCTTCGGCGGGGATTGCCATGAACTCCCCTTGGAAAAGCACCGGGCCTCTGTTGAGGTAAACCTGCTCGGTCCGATCTACGGCATGCACTATCTAATACCCAAGTTCCTTGAGCAAGGCAGTGGACACGTCGTCAACGTGGGAAGCTTTGCTGCCTTTTCTCCGATGTCGGGGCTCGGCATTTACAGTGCGACCAAGCACGGTTTGCGCGCCTTCACTCATTCCTCGGACATTGAACTGAAGGACACTCCCGTTGGTGTCTCGCTGGTTTGCCCCAGCGCTGTCGAAACGCCCATGCTGAAGGATATGGCCGAGAGAGACGAAGGAGTGATTGTCTTCACCCAGAAGCCCATGCCGCCGCGGAAGATGGCCGAGGCCATCGTGCGTGCAGTGGAAGAAAAGCGTCATGAAGTTCTCGTGCCGGGCTTCCTGGGAGCAGTGTTGCGCATCATCGGGCTCTTCCCCGCGCTCCTGAAAAAGTCCTCAGCCAAGGCCATTGAACAAGGCAGGGTCGAGGCTGAAAAACGGCGGCAGTCGAAGTCTTGATGGACATCACCAGAGGTTCGATAGCCGCTTAGGCTACCTATTCGTTAAACGGCCGTCGTCGTCTCTGGTGGATAATAGATCTAGCTTTCACTCCCCTGAAGCCGGTTTGGCGGCGCGACAAGCTTGAGACACATACGGTGGGTAATCTCCGGGCTCCAAGCTACGATCAATGACAGCGGCATCGAGAATATTGCATCGGGTTTCTTGCTCGATGACCGTGCACTTCTCCTCGTTGATGGGGAAACCCAAACGATCGGCAAGGAAGGATCTAAAGGAAACCAGATCGATGGAGTCGACGGTTCCATCGTCATTGATATCACCACACAGGCAGGCTGTTCCAATCGTTGGCTCGTCAGTGCTTGCTGTTTGACTTGGATTGCTGGCATAGGGACAGTTATCAACGAATAGGTGAATGTTGTCCCCGTCCGGGTCGAGAGCCAAGGGCCCGACGACCAGATTCCAGAAACCAGCCGCCACGACCTTGTCTGTTGTGTACGTAAAGCCGACAAACCCCTGACCGATGGAGCCGCTCAGGCGATCTCCTGGCTGGCTCGCCACATAGCCTCCTCCGCTGAGGCTCCCTGAAACCCACTGATATTCCGCGACGGCTGTTCCTGCGAACATGAAGCTAGCAATGGCAGCGATGGCAAATGTCTGCATGTATCGACGCCGCATGCGAGCCAAACTGAACAGGGTCAGTAGAGCAACCCCCTGCAGTAAGAACAGTGAGGCCTCCGGAACCAAGATCCATTCGAACCCGTCCCAGCCATAGGTCTCTCCTGTTCCACCCCCTAGAAATTGAAGATATTCAATCAGGCTCAAGGAGTCGTCACCATCAATACTACGCTGATCCGATACCGTCGAACTCGTGCCATCACCCGTTACGATGTAGTCGCTCCAGGAGCCAGAAAAGATTGCGGTATCGCTTCCCGCACCCCCATTGAGTTGGTCGTTGCCCCCTTTGCCTTCGAGCTGATCATCGCCCCCTTGCCCGTTCATGATGTCGTAATAGTCGTGACCCTCGAGATTGTCGTTCCCCCCGCTGCCGTCCACGGCGGGAGCTTGCGAAAAGGTCAAGAGCTGTCGATCGGGAACGGGTTGTAACACCAACCCGGCGTCGACATACTCACTCGCAGTGAGGGACATGGAACCCGCACTCGTCCCCATGACATCGATCGTGCCCAACTTTTCGGAACCGAGTTGGCCGGAAATCGGATCGCCACCGTTGGCACGAAAACCACCGCTCAGCGTATTCGCTGAAATCACGTACTCAACAGGGACAAAGCTGTCGATCACTGCATCCGTCAAATCGAGATGAAGATCCCAATAACAGATCTCATCGCCAGCCCCTGCCTCGCAGGCATCACGCGCGGAGGGAGTGCTAGCTGTTTCTAGATAGAGGTTGAAGGTGCGAGTTTCACCGATATAGAGCGCTGTAGCGCTAACAGGATCTGTGCTCGAACCCCCTTCCGTAAGGAAGGCGGTGACATCAGAGAAAGCAATCTGCGGCAAGAGCAATCCAAAACCAACCAAAAGCGCGAGCGCTTTCATAGCAATTCTTCCGGCTTCTCTGTTATCTGACAAATCGAAGCATCTGGATGATCCAGGCAAACCAAGGCCTTGAGTGCGTTGTTTTCTGCCTCCAATTCCTGGATTGCCTTGGTGAGCACGGGTATCAAAGTGCTGTACTTCAATCCCTTGGTCTGTTCCTCGTTGTCTTGCGTGAGGACTGCTTCCGGAAGTACTTCCTCAACCTCCTGAGCAATGAAACCGAGTTGTGTACCCGTCATGCCGTCGTCTTGGGGCTCCTTCCAATCAAAAGTCACAGGACGCAATTGCGTTATGACTTGCAGTGCATTGAAGGGCAGACCACTGATATTCTCTTTATGGCGTCGATCAGAAAGCGAGCCGGCAGCACCTGTGGCGTAAGCTGTTCCGTTGACGGTCAACTTGTAGGTTGGGGTGACATCACCGATACCGACGTTTCCGCCGTTGGAATCGTCGTCCACGAAGAGACCGCCCACGGTTGTGGACCCGATGGCGATGGGGAAATCATGGCCATAGGTATAGAGGTTCATCTGGTTGGTCCCGGATCCCCACTGCACCCAGCCCACCGTTGTGGAGCTATCCCCGATTGCGATGAATGGGTCTCCACCATTTTCGTACATCAGGAGATTGGAATTGGTCCCGCCCAATTGCAACTTCGCACCCGGGCTCGTGGTACCAATACCGACGTTTCCGTCTTGCAGGATCGTGATGCCTCCGCTGCTGAAATTTGCTTCCGGCGACAACCTTAATTTGTCGGAGTTACTTCCTTCGTTATAAAAATGCCATCGCATACTTCCATTTTCACGCAGCTGTATTCCTGAATCCTGGGAGACAGCATCTGTATCGAGCATCACAAACGCATTCGGATAGCCATCTCCTTTTAGGTGGAGCCCAGCCGCCGGGCTCGATGTGCCGAGACCAACTCTGCCACTTTTCAAGACGACCATGGCATCGGAGCGAGCATCATCCGCTGTTCCGTTACCGATTACGAACAAACGATCTGTAGAGATTATATTTCCCGTTGAGCTAGGCGTGTAATTCGTGTCGTACGCGCCCACCACGGTCTCCATGGCGGATTCAGCCGTGGTCTCATAACCCATCGCGGTGGAGATGTTTCCGCTCGCCGTAGAGTGATTCCCCATTGCAGTGGAGCTGCTGCCGCTGGCCGTGGTGTAATTACCTGTTGCGGTAGAAGCATGACCGCTAGCCGTGGAGTTTGTACCCATTGCGGTGGCAAACTGATCAGTGGCCTTGGTGGCACCGCCCAGTGCTGTGGAAACGGCACCGCTCGCCCGGGTGTTCTGACCCATCGCGACAGACCAATCGCCAACCAAACTATCGTCCCAAACTGAGCCGGTTACAAATCCGGCCCGGAAAGCGGATTTACCTGGGTACCACATCATCCGGCTTCCGCCCCCACTTACCGGAATCGATCCCGAGCCATGAATCCCCGTGAACAGAACCCCATCGTCCCCGCTTACCTCTAGAGCAGCGTTTGGTGTGGATGTACCCAGGCCAACGCTGCCATTTTTCAAGACCACCATGGCATCGGAGCGGTTTGAATTGTTTACTCCGTTACCGATCACGAACAGGCGATCAGCAGGATTAATTCCTTCCGCTTCAGCAGGTGTGTAGTCCGTATTATATAAGCCCACCACGAACTCATAGCCGGATTCAGCCGTCGTCTTAGCTCCCATTGCACTGGAGCGCCAACCGCTGGCCGTGGTGCTAGTGCCTAGTGCCGTGGAGGCGGCGCCGCTCGCTATCGTGTTCTCACCCATTGCGATGGAAACATGGCCTATGTTGGTATCGTCCCACTGAGAGCCGTTAACGTATCCGGCCCGGAAGGCGACCTTCTTCGGGTACCACATCACTCGGGTTCCAGCCCCGCTTGCCGGAAGCGATCCGCTGTTTTGAGTCCCCGTGAACAGAACTCCGTCGGTGCCGTCTACTTGCAGATCCGCACTGGGCGTGGCTGTGCCGACCCCGACCTTGCCAGCGTTATCTACAAAGACCGCATCCGTGGGTGAACCATCTGCAGCATCAAGCGAATGTTCGTCACCCGAACCCGCTGAAATTTGAGTAGTGCCGTCAGGGAACTTGAAACCATCGGATGTCGAATGAATGAACCCTGCAACTTCCAACTTACTCGTTGGGGTGGATGTGCCAAAGCCAACATTTCCGTTTTTCAAGACCACCATAGCGTCGGAAAGAGCGTCATCGGCTGTTCCGTTACCGATCACGAATAGACGGTCAAGGTTCGCCCAGAAAGTAGTCGCCAAAGGGGTGTAATCCGTATTATATCGGCCCACCACCATCTCATCGCTTGATTCAGCCGTGGTGTACGAACCCATTGCGGTGGATCTACCGCCGCTGGCTATGGTGTTAAGACCCATCGTAGTGGAGGCGCTACCGCTGGCCGTAGAGCCAGAGCCCATCGCGGTGGCGCTTGAGCCACTGGCCGTGGTGTTACTCCCCAATGCGGTAGCGAAGATATTGCTCGCCGTCGTGTTGCTGCCGATTGCGGTTGAAAACTCGCCGCTAGCCATGGGGTCAAAGCCCATGGCGATGGAGTAGTCACCAATGTTGGAATCGTCCCAATGGGTGCTCGTAGTATATCCCACCCGGAATGCAGCTTTGCCCGGGTACCACATCAACCGGTCCCCATAACCTTCTGCCGGAATCGTTCCTGACTCGAAAGTCCCTGTGAACAAGACCCCATCGATGCCGTTTACCTCTAGATCAGCATCGGGCGTGGCCGTACCCACCCCGACCTTGCCACTTGCCAGGACAAGCTGATCCGTGCCGACGGACAAGCCGTCTGCTGGAAGGGAGAGGGCACCGGAGAGAATGGTGGTCGAAGTATCGGATGTCTTTAAATAGGCACTAGAATCGGCACCGTCCAACATGTCTGCGTTATGGGCGAAAGCCACGCTGGTAACT
Organism: Pseudomonadota bacterium; assembly: GCA_003353845.1. GTDB lineage: Bacteria > Myxococcota_A > UBA9160 > UBA9160 > JADFDR01 > GLO-12. The sequence goes on from PIVT01000089.1 coordinate 6,574, forward strand.
CGCTGACGGGGCGTCAAGGTCGTTGTGTCTACCGTTACCTCCAGCCAAAGATCATCTGAGGCAAAGAGGTCCGGAGTCAGGGTGCCTGTATTTACGGACCCGAGTAAGACGCCGTACACACCGTCGGTGACCAGTACCCCAGGATGGGTTTCTTGCCAAACACCCGTACCCGCAGCACCGTTGGTCTGGTGAGCAAAGATCTCAAACGTGATGGGGAGCGTATCTGTCACCGGAACTCCAGAGCCATCGGACAATACGCCCTGGAAGGTGATCAGCGTGGGAGCAGACCAGGCAGGCAAAGGAAGCAGCAGAAATGTGATAATAAACACGGCTCCAACGATTTGTTCGAACATTCGATTCTTCACAATATCTCCTCCAACAAACAGGAATACAGACAAGAGTAGCCGGGCCATCGTTCTTCTGGGAATTGCCCGATGCCGGATATGTGACAAAGCGCAAAGCCCCGATGACTTGGTGCTTAGTACGATGATGATGGAGAATCTTAGACTCTGGACAGGTAACGGATTGAGTATCTTGACAGGACTTGCCCATCAACGAAAACCCTTCCACTACGACCGTACGTCCCCTCTCCGCATCGCCCCACCACTTGGAATCAAATAGCGTGGATGTGGGAGGGTATAACAGGTGATATTATTCTGCATGGCGGCTTGCTGAGAAAAAAGGGCAGGCTCCCAAAGCTGTGCCGACCCCGGGAATCAGCCTGTTTGTGTCAGCGAGTGTCCATTGGCGACGACAATCAGTTACAAAAGAGTTTGGTTTCTTTAATCAGGCTGTCTCCAGAGCCAGGAGAAGAGCATTGTTCCTTTTTCAAGATTTTCGATAGAGGACTGCCGCCTGAAATGCTTCGCAGACTCAGGGTAAGAAAGTAAAAGGAGGACAAGTACCGGATCAACACAATGACGGCGGGCCATAAGCGGGTGAATATTGCAGTGCTTTTGAGACTTGCTGGCCTCGACTCTACTGTAATGGGCATTACGGGATGTTTAATGACCGCTTATGCTACTTATTCTTAGTATTGCATTGCTTCGAAGCTAAAAATAATCACTCGCGTATATATAGAAGGAGAACCTGGATGGAACTCAGAGAAGTCATTGGACGTCGCCGCTCGATTCGTTTCTTGTTGCCCCATCGACCGGTTGATTTGTCGAAGATTCAGCGCATGCTCGAAGCCGCGCGAATTGCCTCGCATTGGGGAAATGTCGGCAGCCTACGTGCACTCGTCATCGAACGCGACAAGGCGCCTCAAGATGTCCTCGATGCCCTGCCTTCGCCCGTCAGTGGTTATCAGATCCAGCTCGCTCCGGTCATCATCGTCTGGTACATCGAAACCGCTGCCGTCGAGCACGCGGGCGAGCGCATCCGCGAACTCGTCAACCTCGGTGCGGTCGGTTTCGGCGAGAACAAAAAGAAGACCGTCGAAGAAACTTTGGTTCCGCTGTTTTCCCAGATCGGTGATGTGCTGAAGCTCCCCGGCATGGGTGAAGTCGACTGCGGCCAGGGCATTGCGCAGGCCACCTTGATGGCCTTCGAACAAGGGCTTGGAACTTGCTGCCTGGGTTCGGGCAATCCCGATGGCATCCGGGAAAAGCTTGGACTTCCCGATAGCTGTCGCGTACTTGTGACCCAGACCGTGGGCTATCCCGCCGAAAGCTGGGAAGCCGGCGGCCAGCGTCCGCGCCAGCCCTTTGAAGATCTCTTCCAACTCAACGGTTACGATACTCCCTTCCCGCGCGACGAGAAGGTTGTCGACGAGTTGCGGGAGGAAGGAATGATCCAAGATGCCGCGCCAGTGTCCTGGCGCGAGGCTGAACTCGAGTACCTGAAGAAGGCGCTCGACCTCACAGGTGACGGGTTGCTTTAAGAGCGGGAGAGAAAAATGAAATTCAAAGCGAATATTGCCGGCGTCGGAATGACGCGATTCATGAAGTATCCCGACAAGGGTCTGAAAGAACTGGGCTCAGAGGCGGTGCAACTCGCCGTCGCCGATGCCGGTCTCGAATTGAAAGATCTCGAGGCGGCCTACGTTGGAAATTATGCGGGAGGGCTGGTCGCCGATCAGCATTCGATTCGCGGCCAGGTCGTCCTCAACAGTATGGGTGTTGGGAAAATCCCCATCATCAATGTCGAGAACGCCTGCGCCAGTGGTTCGACGGCTTTCTATCAGGCCTGCGCCATGGTGACTTCGGGTTTGCATGATGTGGTGCTGGCGCTTGGTGTCGAGAAGATCAGTCATGAAGACAAGTCGAAGACCTTTGCGGCCTTTGCGGGCGCCATGGATGTCGACGAACTCAAAACCATGATTGCGGACCTGGCCAAGAAAGCGCAGGAGAACGGTTCTGTGGAAGGCGCCGGAGGCCGTTCCATGTTCATGGATATCTATGCCTCTGCGGCACGCGCCCACATGGAACGCTACGGCACGACCAAGGAACAGTTTGCCATGGTCTCCGCCAAGAATTCCTTTCATGGAAGCCTGAATCCCAACGCACAGTTTCAAGAGGTCTTGAGCGTCGAAGACGTTTTGAATGATCGGCTCATCGTCGATCCGCTCACGCGTTGCATGTGTTCGCCCATTGGCGACGGTGCTGCGGCCGCCGTAATCGTTAGTGACAAGAAGGCACGCGAACTCGGCATCGAAAAGCCTGTGCACGTGGTGAGCAGCGTGATGCATTCCGGCTGGGACCACGCGCTGGGGGAACTCGACACCGTCCAACTCTGTGCGACGGAAGCCTTAGCTGAAGCCGGTGTCGGAGCAAATGACATGGACGTTATTGAGTTGCACGATGCCTCGGCACCCGCAGAAATTATTGGTTACGAAGCCATAGGTCTTTGTCCGAAAGGCGAGGGCGGAAAACTCATCGAGAGCGGTGCTACTAAACTGGGTGGGCGAATCCCTGTGAACACGTCGGGCGGTTTGCTTCGCAAGGGACATCCCGTTGGTGCCACCGGGCTCGCGCAAATTCATGAACTGACGTTGCAATTGCAGGGCCGTGCTGGAAAGCGTCAAGTCGAGGGAGCCAAACTCGCGCTGGCACAGAACGGTGGTGGTAAGAGTGGTAACGATGCCGCAGCGATGATCGTGACGATTTTGGGTATTTAAGGAGAAGGGAAATGCGCGAGCGCTCGGAAATGATTCTGGCTGATTTGATTCAGCTTCGTGCCGAAAAAACTCCAGACCTCGACGTACTCACCTTTGAGCATCTCAGTCTCGACGGCGGAGCCACCCCCGATGAGGTGCGCACTTTCGCCGACCTCGCGGAAAACGCCAATCGAATTGCGGCGGGGTTGATTGCGCGCGGTGCCAAGAAGGGGGATCGCTTCGCGATCATGATGCGCAACCATCCCGAGTTCATCGAAGCCATGATTGCAGCTTCCATCACCGGGACGCTCTTCGTCCCCATCGACCCTCGAACCAAGGGCGACAAGCTCGCTTTCATGCTGAACAATGCCGAGTGCTCAGGAATCGTCACCGCGGATTACTGCCTGCCTGCGATCTCATCCATTCGAGATCAGGTGTCCGGACTTCGCTGGTTGCTCTGTGTCGAATCCAACGAAAGCGAAGCACGGCTTGCGGATTTTTCGGGTGTCGAATCCCTCAACGAGGTACTCGCCAAGCCCGCGGACCCAGTCGAAGTTCAAGCGGATGACCCGACCACGCCGTTGCAGATCAGTTTTACTTCAGGAACGACTGGAGATCCCAAGGGCATCATCGGAACCAACATGCGCTTCTGTGGTGCCGGAATCTTGGGCTCGCTCTTTGGTCTTCAGCCGGAGGACCGACCCTACACCGGTCTTTCGCTCACCCACGGCAACGCGCAAGGCGTCACACTTGCACCTGCACTTCTCATGTCCCTTCGAGCCGTGTTCAGTCGTCGCTTTACGAAATCCAAGCTCTGGGATGTCTGTCGCGCACACGGTTGCACGTACTTTTCCGTGCTCGGAGGCATTGCCACATCGATCTACAGTGAGCCTCCTCGCGAAAATGATCGTGACAATCCCGTACGCCTCGTCGTTAGCGGTGGTATGCCGGCAGCGGTTTGGGAAGCCATCGAGCAGCGCTTCGATCTAGACATTTTCGAGTTCTACGGTGCCATGGACGGGGGAGGGGTGGCGTTTAAACCTGTGGGGCAGGGTCCCGTCGGATCCTTTGGAAAACCCGCGCCTGGACTCGACATGAAAATTCTCGATGAGAACGATGAGGAATGCGCGCCGGGTGTTGTCGGCGAAATTTGTACTCGCCCTGGAGACGGAGAGACTCCGGAGGTCGAGTACTACAAGAACCCTGAGGCCTCCAAGAAAAAGATACGCCGCGGCTGGAATCGAAGCGGCGACATGGGCCACCGCGATGAAGATGGCTGGCTCTTCTTTGATCACCGCGGCGGTGGCGGCATTCGCCACAATGGTGACTTCATCACCGCGAGCTACGTCGAGAAAGCCATCGCCGAACTACCACAGGTCGATGATGTCTACGTGTATGGAATTCCAGCGGCGTCGGGAGCGCCCGGGGAGAAAGATGTCGTTGCCGCCATCGTCTATACCAAAGGTGAATCGAAAGATCCCAAAGCCATCTTCGCTGCTTGTCACGAAAAACTCGAGGCCAATTTTGTACCGAGCTACTTGCAGGTCGTCGACGAAATCCCAAAGACCGCTTCGGAGAAACCACAGGAGCGATTCCTGCTCGACGCCTTCGACCCCGAAGCAAGCAACGTCTTTTCTGAATAGATCCTCAGGCGTCGACCCGTTCGATCTCCACGCGCGTGCCGCGGTCGTTGCAACCGGGTGTACCCACCATCAGCGAGGGCCGAAGTTGCATATAGCCACCGGCTAGATGGATCGGGTTCAGCGGGCTCGGAATCAGTCCTTGGTGGGATTCGCCTTTCTTGAATTGGTAGGGCTCCCAGGCGTGGTAGACGATGACTTGATTGCGTCGATTGTTCGGCGCGACCTTTACGCCTGCCTCGAAAGTGCCCACGTCGTTATAGACCCGCGCGGTGTCTCCATCCCGAATGCCGCGTTCGCGTGCTTCTTCGATGCCCATGGTCACGATGGGTCCACCGCGTTGGAGTCGGAGCAGCGTTGGCTCGTCACGCCACGAGGCGTGGATGGACCAGCGGGTGTGACCTCCCGTCATCTCTAAGGGGTAGTTGCCGCCGATCTTCGGATTGTCTTTGTGGACTGGAAGCTCCTCGCCGAGTTCGAGGAAGAGATCGTGGTCGATGTAGAACTGCATGCGGCGCGTATGCGTCGGCCAGGGCTGCTTCTTGTCGGTATGCAAGGTGTTCGTCGTCAGCGTTTCTCCGGGTTCGAAGTCGGCGGCGTGCCCGACCTGCGGAATGCTCATTCCGGTTCCGGTGTACGGGGCGTAACCCTTCTTCTTGAGTTCCTCCCATCCGATACCTCCGAGGTTCGTCGTAAGGGAGAGCATCTCTTCGAGGAACTC
>PIVT01000688.1 GCA_003353845.1 Pseudomonadota bacterium
AGCGGTGTGGTGGTGTCGACGGGCCGCAGACCAAGGGGATGCCGATGCGCAGTTCAACCTAGGCAGCATGTACGAGGATGGCCGAGGGGTGGCGCAGAGCGACAAGGAAGCGGTGCGGTGGTATCGACTGGCCGCAGACCAAGGGGATGCCGATGCGCAGTGCAACCTAGGCGCCATGTACAAGAATGGCCGAGGGGTCGCTCAGGACTACAAGAGAGCATTGACTTGGTTTCGGAAATCTGCCGCGCAAGGCGACGAAAATGCCGTCAGAGCGATCGATTTCCTTGAAAATGATATTTCGACATCGTCTCCCGCAATCGTGCCTTCTGCCACACCCCAGTCGGCAGATTTGAGATCCTGCGCGAATTGTGGCGTTGCCAGCGCATCGGGCGCTCGACTTCAGAATTGCGCTCGATGCAAAAACGTAGCCTACTGCAGTCAGAAATGTCAGAAGGACCATTGGAAGTCGCATCACAAAAAGAGTTGCGTGCCGTTGCCCGTTTGACTTGCCGATGGCGCTTCTCTCCGCTCGACGCCCTGGCTCTTGGCTCTTGGCTCTTAGAAGGAAAGGGGGATGGGGATTTCGAGTCCCCACTCCAAATCGAACCAACCCCGGGGCTCTCGTGGAAGTGGTAGGGTTAGCCGGGTACTTCCATTTTTGTTTGGTGATCGGTGAGTCGGTGAGCCCCCACGGGAT
>PIVT01000196.1 GCA_003353845.1 Pseudomonadota bacterium
CAACAGAGGTTCTGTGGTCGGGAATTTACTACAGAAGATGTGTCGCTGATCCAAGAGGTCGTCGAGACGTGTGCTGGGGTCAGCCGACTTGAGTTGGCCCATACCGTGTGCGAACTGCTGGAGTGGAAACGTCCTGGCGGCGGGCTCAAAGCCCGTGAGTGTCGGGACTTTCTGGAGCGGTTGGAGAGTCAGGGGGTTTTGACGCTTCCGGACAAAAAGGCGTGTGGATCGAGCAAACCCAGAAAACTCATTTTGCCCGCTAAACAGGGGCAAGTTCATAGCCAGCTTACCGGCAGTGTGGAGGAGTTTGCCCCCTTGGATGTAGAGCTGGTAGAAAACCGGCAGCAGCGGCAGCTGTTTCGGGAGCTTTTGAGTCGTTACCACTATCTGGGCTACGCGATGCCCTATGGTGCGCGACTTCAGTATCTGGTCTACGTCAGTCGACCCCGGCGCGAAGTGGTCGGGTGCGTGCAGTTTTCTAGCCCTGCCTGGCGGATGAAGGTTCGGGATCAATGGATCGGCTGGGACGATGCGACCCGCAAGCTGCGACTGCAGCACATCGTCAACAACAGTCGCCTGCTGGTGGTAGCGCGCATCCGCAATCTGGCCAGCATGGCGCTGTCTCGTGCGCTTAAGCGGCTGCGCGTCGACTGGATGCGGCAATACGCGGTGGATCCCTGGCTGTTGGAGACACTGGTGGACCGTCAGCGGTTTTACGGGGGGTGTTATCGTGCGGCCAACTGGACGGTTCTGGGAGAAACTAGCGGCCGTGGACGCATGGACCGGGCCAATAAGCGTCATGGAGCCCAGGTGAAAACCATACTGGTTTATCCGCTGGTTAAAAATGCCAGACGCAGGCTCACGATTGGAGGGTGAGGGACGATGACGGCACAGGCCAGACTGTCGTCCCTGGAACAGTCCTACGATCAGGCGCGACAAGAATTTGAGCATATTGTAGATTACCTTGACTCTAGGGAGACTTCTGCGATGACCCACAGTGAACTTGAGCGCGCGCTTGAAAAAAAAGGGCGGGAGTTGATGCGCAAGCTGCTGCAGGAGCACCTTGATAATCGCAGTCCCGGCCAGTGCGACGACCCACCCGTGGAGGGTGCTGATGGGGTTGTACGCTCGCGTGTGCGGCTTCAGGAGCGGGAGCTTGAGACGGTGTTTGGCACCGTTTTGGTAGAGCGAGCGGGATACGGTCAGCAAGGGGTAAAGAGTCTGCATCCTTTGGATGCTGAACTCAACCTGCCCGATGAGCGCTACTCTCTTGAGATGCGCCGCCGCGTGGCCGAAGAAGCCGCCAAGAGCTCCTTTGATGAAACACTTGAGAGCATTGGCAAAAACACCGGCGGCCATGTCCCAAAGCGCCAGATCGAAGAGTTGGTCAAACGCGCGGCGGTGGACTTCGACGCCTTTTACGATAGGCGGCACGGATCTACTGCCGAGGGTCAAAGCACCGGCTCGGTGCTGGTGACCAGTGTTGATGGCAAGGGGGTGGCGATGCTGACACGGGACCTGCGGGAGCAAACCCGCAAGGCCGCCGAGGCGCGGGCCCACAAGATGGGTAAACGGCTGTCCAAAGGTGAGAAGAAAAACGCCAAACGCATGGCCACCGTGGCAACCGTGTATACGGTTGCCCCTTTCGTTCGCGTCCCCGAAGATGTGATTGCCGAAGCCAGCTGCACCCTTGCCCGTACACCGCGTCCTCGTCCAGAGCAAAAGCGCGTGTGGGCCAGTCTCGAGAAGGAGCCCGGACAGGTCATTGAGCAGGCATTGGCCGAGGCCCACCATCGGGACCAGGAGTATGAGAAAAACTGGGTAGCGCTGGTCGATGGCAACAAGACCCAGATCCGCGAGCTGCGCCGAGTAGCCCGTGAAAATAACTTCGACCTAACGATCGTCGTCGACATCATCCACGTTATTGAGTACTTGTGGGCTGCCGGCAGGGCGTTTCACTGCGCATCCGGTTCGGAGCTGGAAAACTGGGTCCGGCATCGTCTCCTTGAAATCCTTCGAGGAAAGGCCGGCTTGATGGCAGGGGGCATGCGTCGCAGCGCCACGCGCCGCGGGATGTCTCCCAAGGCACGAGAGCCTGTGGATACGTGTGCACACTACCTGCTTGAATATTCGCCCTACCTTCGGTACGATCGCTACCTTTCCCAGGGATTGCCCATCGCCACAGGAGTCATCGAGGGTGCCTGTCGGCACTTGGTAAAGGACCGCATGGATGTGACCGGCGCCCGCTGGAGCCTGGTCGGAGCCGAGGCCGTGTTGCGCTTGCGCGCGCTGCGCTCCAGCCAAGACTTCGACGAATACTGGGCCTTCCATGAAGCCCGCGAGTACGAACGAACCCACCAGGTTCTCTATGCCGGTGGCATCGTGCCAACTACTATTGCTTCACTTTCGACTATCAAACCCGATCATCTGAAAGTAATCAAGTAAGAAAATTTGACTAGTATGAACCAATACAAAACCGGCCGCTAACTGTTAACAAAGGTCGTCGTAAAAGAGCCGCACCCATTCAATTTATCTGGATTTCTATATGGAAGAAAGGAGAAGTTCAAGTGAAAGGCAAACCAATCGTACCGCCGGTGCATCTGACGGCCACCTACAAATTCGATAATACCGATGATCTGATCGATGTCGTGCAAAATCGCAGCGGCTATATTTACTCAAGATGGGATAATCCTTCGGTTGTCGAGGCCGAAAAAACACTGGCTGCCTTAGAAGGCTACGACCGGGCCCTGGGTTTTGGATCGGGGATGGCGGCCATCACAACAGCGATTATGGCCCATGTAAAATCCGGCAGCAGGGTAATATCGACCCGGGAAATTTACGGCGGCACCTTTGAGTTGTTAAATGATGTCTTGGTCAA
>PIVT01000689.1 GCA_003353845.1 Pseudomonadota bacterium
CTGGCATCGTTCTTGCCGGGAATATCGCGCGCCGTTAGCACCGCTGCTACGCCAGGGGCGCTACGAACATCGCTAAGATCCATGTGGACCAGACGCGCATGGGCGCGCTCGCTTTGGGCCACGTAAATGTGCAAAGTGTCCACGATCTCCGGCATATCGTCTATATATACAGCCTGCCCGCTGACATGCTTGTGCGCTGAATCGTGATGACATGGCTGGTGCACAGCGCCGTTGATCTTGTCCGCGCTACCCGGTTTAGCCATGGTCTGTCTCCATGATGCAGAGCGCGCTATTGCCGGTGGCGCCGTCGTTGAGATAAGCGCGAAGCAGCAGATTTTGCGCCGCCTTCATGCGATATTTAGCCGATGCGCGCATATCGGTAATCGGTGTGTAGTCTTCACACATCGCCGCCATTGCGCTACGGACGGTTTCTTTCGACCACACTTTTCCGCTCAAGGCCTGTTCGCAGGCCCTTGCCCGCTTTGGCGTTTGCGCCATGCCAGCGTAACAGATCCTAGCGCTGGTTACGATATTATTGCGTACACAGATATTAAAGGCCGCCATAACAGCCGAAATATCCTGATTGAAACGCTTAGACAGTTTGTAACAGGTAAACCGGTCGCCGGGACTTAAATAGGCGATTGTGACAGCTTCGATGAATTCGCCCGGCGCTAGGTCCTGTTTGCCATAATCGAT
>PIVT01000690.1 GCA_003353845.1 Pseudomonadota bacterium
ATTGGGCTGGTCAGATTCAATCGCCCGGCAGTGAGGCATCGCCACTTGTCCGGGCTGTGTTTGCTGCACAGCTTGGTTTGGATGCGCTGACGCAAGGTTGGGCACCTGAACTTCTTGGTGAATTAAAGAAATCGCGCCGTTGGCCCAATTCTTTTGTGGTCAGCCGCATTCGTGATCGCGCTGACAATGCTATTCGTCAAATGCGCAGCGTCGAAGACAGGTTGTCGCGTGATTTCGATGTTCCCCCTGCAGAAGCTGAATGGCGCAACCGCCGAATGGCTGTCATTCGCCGCTGTCAGGCCATCGCTGACCTTGGGTCGAACCAAGGGGGCCAGGTATGAACGCCATGACACAAGTGACCGCACGGGAAATCCAATGGTTCGCAGTGCGGATGAAGCCAAATGCCAGCGGTGGGCCGCGCACTGCGGTGATCAATGTGGAAAAGGAAAAGTACATCAACCGCGCAGGCAAGCCTGCGTTCCGCAAAGTCAGGGGGTCAGGAAAGCGTGTGTTTCTGCCTGAGCATATTTTGAAGCGCGCGGGGTTCGAAGTGTTCCTGCCGGTGAAAAAGGTTCTGCGCATCAAGAATCGCTTTACCAAAGACAAGCATTGGGTATCGGTGCCACTGTTGGCGGATTGGATGTTTGTTGGTTGGTCGGTTGGCGAGGCGCGGTGGTTAGAGTTGATGGGCTTTGA
>PIVT01000691.1 GCA_003353845.1 Pseudomonadota bacterium
CGCGGTGTCGTCGGTATCTCTGGTTTGTACCCGAAGGCACGGGGCCGCAACAAGGACGGGGGAAACCGCCGGAAGGGGATGGTGTCTGCACGCAAACTCGCGGAATGCGGCGTGGATCGTGACAACCATGCTTGGCGTATACCCTTCGGTCGGCTTCGTGTTGCGCCCCTGGACTCGGCAATGCGTGCCGTCGTCCGACAACAAAGCGCCCGGGCGGATCCGATAGGACTCCGGCCCGTGAAAGCAACACCTCCGTCGGCTGAGTCTCGGGTTGTCGGCAGACGTCCCGGACACGTCGGTGTGCAGATAGCGCTGGAGCTCCGGCACGTCTGAAGCGATACGCCAGACTTTGCGCATCAACTTGCCGGCCTCCTGCCCGTACGCCGCGCGGAGCCCGAAGCAGCACCCATGACAGGTAGCGGATTTCAGGCCCTGCTGCTCGATGAACTCCTGCAGCGGGAATTGCGGCGATCCGTCGCGGCACAGTCCTCCCTGGCGCCATTGCCAATAGGCGCAGGAATCTGGCAGCTCAATCGCTTGCCGGACTGTCTGCCTGTGCGCGGAGACGTACGGGAGCACATGGGTGATGTAGCTGTGCCAAAGCTGGCGGTACACCTCCCAATGCGCGGCTATCCGGGCACGTGTCGGCGGTGCCCGTGAACCAGTTCCTGTCGTTGAACTGGCTGCCGCCTGTG
>PIVT01000197.1 GCA_003353845.1 Pseudomonadota bacterium
GACTGGCCCTGGGATTCCACCCCCGATCAGTTTGCCAGCGCCGAGCGCCTGGCCAAGGATCGCGGTATTACGCGTGAAGAGGCCGATCAACTTGGCTTTGATTCCCAGGCAAAGGCCATTGCCGCTTGGGATGCCGGACACTTTGATCGCGAGGTGTTTGCGGTGGAAGCGCCCGTGCTGGGTGAAGATGGCGAGCCCACGGGCGAGACCAAAAGCGTGACCAAAGACCAGGGTCTGCGCGCAACCACCCTGGAAGGTCTTGCCGGTTTGCGCACCGTGAAGGAAGACGGAATTCACAGTGCGGGCAACTCCTCACAGATCTCCGACGGTTCGGCTGCAGTGCTGTGGATGAGTGCCGAAAAGGCCAAGGCCATGGGCTTGAAACCCCGCGCACGCATCATCAGTGATGTGGTCGTAGGCACCGACCCCTACTACTTGCTCGACGGCCCGGTGGATGCCACCAAGGCTATTTTGAAAAAGAGCGGGATGAGCTTGAACGACATCGACCTGGTCGAGATCAACGAGGCCTTCGCTGCCGTGGTGCTTTCCTGGGCCAAGGCCTTCGAGCCCGACATGAGCAAGGTAAACGTAAACGGCGGCGCCCTCGCCCTCGGTCACCCCGTAGGTTGTACCGGTAGCCGCCTGATCGTAACCGCCCTACACGAACTCGAACGAAGAGATGCTTCCACCGCATTCATCACCATGTGCTGCGGCGCCTCCGTAGGGACAGGAACCATCATCGAGCGTTTGTAGTAGTAGGAAGAAGAAAAAAGAATTTTCAGGAGAGAAGATACTTTTACCAAATCACGTTCAGACCGGAGCCTACCTGACGCAGGTCGAGGCAACTAAATTGTGCAAAAGAATTAAAGGAGAATGTATATGGGTGATCTAGACGGAAAAGTAGCAATCATCACTGGCGCCGGGAACGGCCTTGGACGTGAGCATGCGTTGTATCTGGGGGGTATGGGTGCGCGCGTTGTTGTAAATGAGTTGGGCGGTTCGCCCGAACGCGAAGCCCCGGCCAATGCGGTCGTTGAGGAGATCAAAGCGGCTGGCGGCGAAGCCTATACTCACTTTGGTGATTGCGCCGACTGGAATGGTACCCAGGAAATGTTCGACAAGGCCTTGAAGACCTACGGCGACGTCAACATCATGATCAACAACGCCGGTTTCTTGAACGATGGCATGATCTTCAATATGGACGAGGCTCAGTTTGATTCTGTGGTGCGTGTTCACTTGAAGGGTCACTTCTGCGGTATCCAGCACGCGGCCAAGTACTGGCGTGAGAAGGGCAAGGCCTCGGGTGAGCCCGTGTACGGTCGCTTGATCAGCACTGCTTCGGAAGCCTTCCTGTTCGGCTCGGCAGGCCAACCCAATTACGCTGCAGCCAAGGCCGGTATCGTGGCCTTGACCATGGCGACCGCACAGTCCTTGATCAAGTACGGCGTCACGGCCAACGTGATTTGCCCCCGCGCCCGCACGGACATGACGGCCGGCGGCATCACCGGGAAGATGTTTGCCAAGCCCGAAGAAGGTTTCGACCTCTTCGGCCCGCAGAATGTCGCTCCGCTGGTGGGTTACCTGGTGTCGCCCGCTGCTGCGAATGTCTCGGGTGAGGTCTTCATCGTCTGGGGCAAGCGCGTCACGGTTGTGGAGCGCCCCAAGATCGATCAGCACATCGACAAGGCTGGCGACGGAATGTGGACCCAGAAAGAGCTGCAAGATGCTCTGGGTGCCCGCTTTGAGAAGTCGACACCCGTGAAGGACGGTTTCTCCGTTCCTCCGCAGTAGATCCTTCGGGTTCGAGGCGGAACATCCTCCGCCTCGAATCTGGAAATCTGCCTTCTCCCCAAGAAGCTGAAGTTTTTTCGTTTATACTCGGGCTCGACCCCTTACATGAGAGTCCTATTGTATGAGTGAAGATACAGCCCAATCTCCGAGTTTGGATTTTCCCGAGGCACCGGACCCCAGTCCACTCGACCTTGAAAAGCGCCGGGCAGGGGATGCGATACGTCGTATCATCGATGGCTTGATCATGAAGCTGCCCAGTGAGGCGAACATGGCAGAGATTGCCAATCGCCTGGAACAGTTGGCCGATGATTTTGAGCCCCTGGAATACAAAACCAGCCGCAGCGGCTTCGCCAATCAATATACAGAATACGACATTCGCGACTTCATGGAGTTCAGTCCCGTGGTCGGCTTTTCCAATCCTGTGGCGCCGCCCCTGGTCATTACACCAGAAGGGTCGTCCAAGGCGGTGGCCCGAGTGAATTTCGGCAAAGCCTTTGAAGGGGCACCGGGTCACGTGCACGGGGGGTACGTTGCCGCAGCCTTTGATGAACTCCTCGGCTTTACCCAGGGATTTTCAGGCGAGCCCGGCATGACTGGAACCTTGACGATCTCCTATCGCAAGCCCACGCCGCTGCTCACCGACCTGTTTTTCGAAGCCACCTACGACGGCATGGAAGGGCGCAAGATTTATACTTCGGGAAAGTTGTTTGCGGGTGATCAGCTATGTGCCGAAGCCACGGGTTTATTCATCGCGCTGAAGGATGAGCATTACGAAGCTGTTCGAAAAACACATGCCAAGGTCGACCCCAACGCTGCCAAACCCAAGCCCCCAGATACGGGTGTCAAGAAGCCACGCCGCCGCAAGCCCAAGTTGCCCGACGGGATGTACCCGCACCCAGAGAAACCCAAGGAGGCCGCCCCTCAGCCACACTACCCAGAGGCCATGATGGAGGGTGATGCAGGGTCCAGTTGTCGCTATCTCGAAACAGTCTCTGTTGACAGCCATGAGGCAAACAGGGCAGTGGGCTATCTGCCAATGGGGGCCACGGCACTTGGTTTTAAACCCAAAACTAAGAAGTA
>PIVT01000090.1 GCA_003353845.1 Pseudomonadota bacterium
AGATCAGGAACGCGCGAGAAAACGGAAGCCCCCGCCTGAGTACAAATCTAGATAGGCATATTTAGCGATCGGCATATCTACGCATGGCTAAATCTAGTGAAAACACTAGATCTCAGATGGTCATACGGCCTATTCCCTTGGGCAAACAAAACATATCAGCCTTAAGTAACTGTTAACACTAACTCTACGCAACGATTCAGTTTTGGCATAGCACTTGCTACAGAAAACAGTGTCATGAAAAAACAAGACCTTACATTTGCATTGACCTCCTGTCTCAGCCGCTTCTTGCCCGCCTCAAGAAAATCCTTGCTCCCTCGGTAGTAAAGATTGGCAGCGATTTCTTCTCTGAAGACACTCCCTTTGCCATGGCATTTCTCCTCCCTGGGCTGCAAAAGTGCCTCTTAGCATATCAGCTCAAATGGTCCGAATCAGTCTGACGTCCTACACCCAGCAACGGCCAAAATGCCGTGTAAAACGGGCTGTTCCCGCCATTCTTCAAGCTATGTACTGACCCTGGCTGTTGCATGATAACACAATAGAGTGTAGTCTGGTCGGTCCCCGAATCTGGTTCGCAGCCCTTTACCCCTAGCGAATTTTTTGTGAGAGTTGGGGGATGATGATTTCGAAGTCCCGATTTCTGGTGGCCTTGGTCTGGATCTGTGCTTGTGCCCCCACGGCGGCACCAAGCTGGCCATTCAGCACAAAGAAAGTCCCGACGCCTGCTCCTGCGCAGGATCTTGCCCCTCTGGAAATCGAGGAGTACCTCTTCCAGCGCCGCGTTTTGGGAAATGGGCTTCGTGCCGTAGCGGTGCGCGATGAAGGGGAGGGCGTGTCGGTTTTCATGGTGATCGCAGCGGGAAAGCGCGAGGAAACGGAAACGACGACTGGATTGGCGCACCTGACAGAACATGCCATGTACACGGGAACGAAAAAGACCGGCCCGGGCGAGCATGACAAGCGAGTTGAAGAGCTGGGTGGGAAGTCCAATGCATTTACGCGAGAGGACTACACCTTTTTCTATGATCACAACTTCCCCACAGGAAATCTGGCTGAAGTATTGGGGATGGAAGCGGATCGGCTTCGCAATTTGACCTTTAAAAAGAAGGCGGTTCTATACGAGCGCGGAAGGCTTACTCGTGAAGAGGCTGCAACCTGGCAGCCCACCGAGGTGCTGACTGAGGCGCTTGAGGATGCGGTCTACCAGGTGCATCCCTACAAGGTGGGGCTGCGGAGTGAAGACGGGCACACATTGGCTCCAGGCTTGAAAATCAAGCAAATCAAGGATTTTTATAACCGCTACTACCAGCCCAATCGGGTGGCCGTCGTGGTTGCAGGTGCAGTGGAACCGGAGGAGGCGCTCGACGCCATTGAGGCGGCCTTTGCTGCCTTGCCGCGAGGGCCGGAAGTCGAGGAGCCCCCTGAAGAACCAGAGGTTTTGCAGCCCCGTCAGACAACCTTTCCATCAGAGTTTCCGAGGGATCGCGTGGAGTGGGTTTGGATCGTCCCGGGCTTGGAGCATCCGGACCGTCCCGCTTTGGAAGTGCTCGCCGGGGTCTTCTCGCAACGAACCACCGAACAGGGATCTTTGCTGTATGTAAAGTTGGGTTCCCGCGTCGATAAGGAACTCTTTCGAGTGGCCCTTATCGGGCCTGCAGCAGAAAGGTATCTCACGGAGATCCATGGATCAGTGCTCTCGGGTGACATCGATCCTGGTGTCGTGGAGGAGGTGAAAACGCGGATTGCCGATACCTATACAGACCAGGAAATGCGCGCACGGCCCTACTTTTCTCTGGCGGGAACCGTCGGCGTTTTTGAAGCACTGGGGCAGACGGAACAACTCGTCAACTACGAGAGCAGGATTCAAGAACTCAGGCCCGCGGATATTCTGCGTGTCGCACGCCTTTATTTGGATCCGAATCGGAAGGTGACCATTCTTTTCGAGGGCACTGGCGTCGATCTGCCGCCGCTGCCCGAGGACAGGGATGAGCTATTGCGAGCCGCCATGCAGGCCATGGATGCGGGAGAACTCGAAAGATCTGCGAAGGCCTTCACCGCCTTGCTTCCGACGGCCTCAAACAAGATGACCGAGGCAATCTATCTCAGCAGTCGCGGTCAGGTGCGAATGCAGCAACGCAATTATGATTTAGCCATTCGCGATTTTGAGAGTGCACTGGAATTGATTGAATATCCCGACCTCAGTGATCTCCTCGATGAGGCCAGAGCACTTGCGGCGGGCATTGTGCCCGAGGACCTTGACGAAGAGAAAGAGAAAACGAAAGAGGGCAAGGGAGACCCGCCTGTACACGGAAAGACCAAATCAGAGGCGACCTCTTCCGAGGCTGCCTCGGCCAATGAGCCCAACACAGATTTAAGTATAGAGAAGGACGGGGAAGCTGAATTGCTGGGTCGCGTAGACCGCAACAAGCAGGAGTTGGAGCAATGGCGCGGCTTGCTATTTTTGGAGCCGGTACAGCCTGAATTCGTCGAGCCCGAGGAAGTGGAGGATGAAAAACTCGCGGGGTGGTATGAACAGGAAGCCGGACGCTTGGTCTTGGTGAAGGGAAGAAGTGCGGGCTTTTCCAGGGGGACGCTGCTGCATGAGTTGCACCACGCACTCCAAGATCAACATTGGAATCTTGCATCATTGTTGGGAAAAGGTAAGACCTCAGATGAAACTCGTGCTATCGAAGGTTTGATCGAAGGCGAGGCCATGCTCGCTGTCTCGGAAATTATGGACTACGACTTCGAGCGACATGCGAAACTTCCCGAAAAGGGTGCTATCGATCGAGCGAAGTTTGAGAAAATATTCACCTACGGCGAAGGTTTGCGCTTTGTGAAGTCATTGCGCGCGCAGGGTGGCTGGGACGCGGTAGACAAGGCCTGGGCTGCGCCACCGACATCGACAGCCGAACTGATGCATCCTGAGCGTTACCCGGCTGGAGAGTTGCCGAGACTGGATCTGCCCCTGGCGAAGGGTGAAGTGCTGGAAGAGGATCGGCTCGGTGAGTTTGAACTGTCTTGGTTACTGGCGAAGGAAGAAGCGACGCGGCCGGTTTCCAAGGAAATCTCGGCGGCCCTGGCAATGGATCAGTGGCGACTTGTTCGCGACTCTGACGGAACCCTGCGAGAGACTTGGGACCTGCGCTTTACTAACGCGTCCATGGCTGAGCGCTTTGCCATGGAGGGTGCCGCAGTGGCTCATGCTCAGAAATGGGAAATCGAAATTTCAGGGAGTGACGTGCGGATGTGGCGGCCTCGTGAGGAGTAAGCCGATGTCGAACCAGGCAAAATGTGTTTGCGCGATAACGAAAACGCTACTCGTCAACTGGATCCCTTCTTTATTTCGCGAGTCTCTATTTCAACGGTTTTAGCAATTTGACCACTGACATAACTATTTAAACGATTGGGAAACACAGCGATAAAAAGGAGGCCCTGATCCGCCTCCTCCTCGGATCGATCTTTCCGGGCGGCGTGGTCGCAGCGTGTCGTCTACCCTCGGGCCTGAAGACAGGCTGCCATGGAGAAAATTCCATCTCACGCCCGTCATGTCCCTGGGAGCGCGCCCTCAATGACCGATGAGCGTATCGAAAACATCCACGTGGCTGCCGAAGAGCCGCTGTTGACGCCGCACCAACTCAAAGAGGCATTCCCTCTCTCTGAGGAGGCGGTTGCGACGGTCATGAAGGGCCAGCACAGCATCAAGGAGATCCTGGCCAGACGCGATCCGCGCCTCCTGGTCATCGTGGGCCCCTGTTCGATCCATGATATGGATGCAGCTCGGGAGTATGCAACCCGGCTTGCGACGCTGGCCGAGGAACTGGAGGACTCTCTGTTTCTCGTAATGCGGGTCTATTTTGAGAAGCCGCGGACGCGGGTCGGCTGGCAGGGTTTCATCAACGATCCCGATCTCGATGGAAGCGGCAGAATCGAAGAGGGATTGAAGCGTGCGCGCAAACTGTTGCTCCAGATTGCGGAGCTGGGCCTGCCGGCGGCGGGCGAGGCCCTGGATCTGGTTTCCCCGCAATATGTGCAGGATCTCATTTCGTGGACCGCCATCGGTGCACGAACGACGGAGTCGCAGACCCATCGCAAGATGGCGAGTGGGTTTACTTCTGCCGTGGGTTTCAAGAACGGAACCGATGGCAGTATCGGTGTAGCCATCGATGCGATTTTCTCCGCTGCCCACAGCAACCATTTCCTCAGCGTGGACCCCATGGGCCATGTGGCTGTCGTTCGGACGCAAGGCAATCCAGATACCCATGTGGTGCTACGGGGTGGCAGCGATCGGCCCAACTACGACAGCGAGAGCGTTGCCGCGTGTGAGCGCCTTTTGAGAGCGGCGGAACTGCCAGAGAATATCTTGGTCGATTGCAGCCACGACAATTCGCGCAAAGACCCTGCCAGGCAAATCACGGTCCTGAAGGATGTGACGGAACAGATCGAGCAAGGCAACCGCTCCATCGTCGGTGTGATGTTGGAGAGTCACTTGGAGTGGGGCCAGCAACAGATCAGCGAAAACACACAGGCGCTTCGCTACGGCGTTTCAGTAACTGATGCATGTATTGATTGGAAGACGACTGAGCAAGCACTTCGAGATTTGCGAAGCCGATTAAAAACACTGCTTGCGAGCCGAGTGAACGCATAGGCATAGACCTCATGCACTCACTGCCAAATCCGTCTGAACCCGCCCCTGGCCTTAGCGCGACTGGCCGAGGATCATGGCGCTGGAAGGAACCCCGAAACCTGAGGTTGCCAGCACGTGGTCGTTCTTCTTCGGTTGGTTGACCGAGGTGCCTCGGATGATACGAACAGCTTCGGTGATCCCGTTGATTCCCTGAAGATGCGCTTCACTGAGTTGACCGCCGTTGGTGTTACAAGGCAGTCGCCCGTCCAGACCCAGCGTCCCACCTTTGACAAAGTCGTGGGCCTCGCCCCGCTTGCAAAAGCCGAAGGACTCAAGCTGATAAAGGACGATGGAAGTAAATGCGTCGTAGAGCACCGCCGCGTCAATGTCATCAGCGCTGAGCCCGCTCTGCTCGTAGCACTGCTTGGCGACGAGGTCGTACTCGGGCAAGTGCGTGATGCTGTCTCGGTAGAAGCTGGTCATGACCTCCTGGTCGGCGGCCGCGCCCTGAGCCACACCGCGCACAACTGCGGGGGCGTGAGGAAGATCTTTTGCGCGCTCCGTGCTGGTGATCACGAAAGCGGCGCCTCCATCGGCTTCCATGCAGCAGTCGTAGAAGCGCAAGGGTTCCGCAATAAAAGGAGAGTTGAAGTAGTCCTCCGACGTAATGGGCTTGTCGTAAAACATTGCGTTGGGGTTGTTGACGGCGTGCTTGCGCATGGTCAAGGCAATCTCGGCGAGCGACTCGGCCGTGGCCCCATACTCGTGCATGTAGCGCTGCGTGAACATGGCCACCCAGCTTGTCGGATCCGAAAACCCGTAAGGGTTGTACCAGCCCCAATGAACCTGGTCAGTGGACAAAGGGCCGCCCACTGCAGAAGCCTTGGGTTGGTTGCCGGAGCATCCATTCAACGCCCGGTAGCCCAAAACGGTTTTGCACATGCCCGAGGAAATGGCCATCACCGCTTGATGGACCAGGCTCATGGCGCCACCGATACCGTGCGGTACGCGAGAGAAGAATTTAAGTTCCTGGCTGCCCAGCCCGCGCATCACTGCGATTTCATCACTCCCGTCAATGGAGAGTGTCACCATCCCGTCGATATCCGAGCGCTCTATTCCAGCATCCGCGATGGCTGCTTCTACGCACTCAAGCGTGACCTGCAGTTCTGATCGGCCCGAGAATTTGGAAAATTCGGTCTGACCGATGCCTACGATGGCACATTCATCCTTGATGGAAGTTGGCATGCTTTACTCTCCTATCCCTATGGGCGGCCTATGCGCCGAGGCGGGACGACCTTCATTGCTAAAATTCAAATCCAACAATCGATGGCTAGCTGGCTGGACGGAAGAGCGGCAGCGTCAGTGTTTCGTCCACGGCTTCAATGCTCACCTTCACCGGCATGCCGATCTTGACATCGCCAGCCTCGATACCGACAACATTCGAGACGATCCGAGTTCCCTCTTCAAGCTCGACCACGGCAACCGCCAGCGGGTACTCGTAACCTGGAATCACGGGTTTGTGTATGACCACGAAGCTGTAGACAATTCCCTTCCCACTCGCAGGCATATGCTCAGCCTCAAGGGATTGGCACTTCCAGCACATGGGCCGGGGCGGATGGCGCAGCGTGCCGCATTCCTTGCATTTCTGGATCGTCAGCTGGCCTTCGTTGATGTGATCCCACCATTCGCGGTTGTCGTGCCCGACGACAGGTCGCATGCGTTGTGGGGCTGACGGTGCAGTCTCAGTTTTTGCGCTCATCTTAGTCTCCTGAGTGGTTCTAGCCGGCAACGCCGGATCTTAAGCTCAATTGCGTTCTAAATGACGTTAGTAGCTGGAGTCGAAAGCCAGCCAAAGTCCCTACTTACCGATAATGATCGCACTGGTCGGCATGCTCGCCCCCGACGTGACCAACACGTTTTCGATATTCTTCTTCGGCTGATTAACGGAGGTGCCTCGAATGAGGCGAACCCCTTCGGCCAAACCGTTGATGCCATGGATATACCCTTCGCTGAGCAGGCCCCCGTGCGTATTGGTGGGAAGCCGTCCGTCCGGACCTAGCGTGCCTCCCTTGACCCACTCGTGGCCCTCACCATGCTTGCAGAAACCAAAGGACTCCAGCTGGAAAAGGACGATGGGGGTAAACGCATCGTAGATAATGGCCGCATCGAGATCGTCGGGGCCCAGTCCACTTTGCTCGTAACACTGCTTCGCAACCAGGTCGTACTCCGGCAAGGTCGTGATGCAATCCCGGTAGAAGCTGGTCATGACCTCCTGATCGAATGCCGCTCCTTGTGCTGCGCTACGGACCATGGCGGGTGTGTGCGGGAGATCCTTTGCCCGTTCCGCACTGGTAATGACAAAGGCCGCGCCGCCATCGGTTTCAATGCAGCAGTCGTAGAGTTTCAGCGGCTCCACGATGTAAGGCGCATTGTAGTAATCGTCCATGGTGATGGGTCGCCCGTAGAAAAGAGCATTGGGATTCCTGGATGCGAAATCACGCTGAGCCACCGCAATCTCGGCAAGGGCCTCGTCCGTGGCTCCGTATTCGTGCATGTAGCGCTGCGTGTGCATGGCCACCCAACACGCAGGCGTCAGTAATCCGTAGGGCATGTACCAACCCCAGGAAATGGCGTCGGTGGTCTCGGGTCCATCCGCCACCCCTTCGCTATAACGCGCCCCGGAACGTCCATTCATGGCGCGATAACCCACGACGGCCTTGCACATCCCCGTGGAGACGGCCATGACCGCTTGTTGGACCAGGCTCATGGGGGCGCCACCACCGTGGGGCATGCGGCTCATCATCTTGAGTTCCGGGATGCCTACCGTGCGGGCCACTTCGATTTCGTCAACGTGGTCAAGCGTAAACCCCGTCAAACCGTCGATGTCGTGTGGTTTCAGACCGGCGTCTTTAATGGCTGCACTCACGCATTCGGCGGCGAGCTGAAGCTCCGACCGACCCGAATTCTTGGAGATCTCGGTCATCCCGATGCCTACGATGGCACATTCGTCCTTAATGGAAGTCAGCATGCTCTATTTTACTCTCCTGTCGGCGGGGCATTGATGGGCCCTGTATACGGCGGTTTCATGCCCGCTTCGGGGCATGACATCAATATGGATAGAAAAACTGGGCTGCACTTTAATATCCTATAGGGCACGGTGTCAATTGCGACCTCTTGTCTATTGCCAGCGAAAGAGGAACCCTCTTCCCTCCGGGACAAGCAAGCAGCCAGCGGGCTCGGGTTGGAGGGTCCATGGGCTCTCCCAGACGGAACATGGGACAGGACGAAAATTGCATTATTTCCAGGATTCGTGGATCTGCGAAAGTTAACTTTTCAGCGCTTTCTTGAAGCATCCACTAAGGAGAAACAAAATGGCGAAGACGACCGGCCAATGTCACTGCGGTGCAATTCAGTACGAGGTCGACGGCGATCTCACAGGAGTCATCAACTGTCACTGCGGCGACTGTCGGCGCTGGCACGGCCATCATGCCGCCTACGCGGTCGTGGCGTTAAGTGATTTCAAAATTTCGAAAGGGGAAGACCAGCTGAAGTGGTACGACTCTTCTGCGAAAGCACGGCGCGGTTTCTGCACCGAGTGTGGTTCCAGCATCTTCAAGGACAACAAGGACGGGGAGAACATCGTGCTTTCCGTTGGTGCGCTAAACACCCCGACCGGACTTAGCTACTTGAAGGACATCTGCACGGAGTCCAAGGGCGACTACTACGCATAGTCGGCATTGCCAGGATTCGCAGGGTTTTAAAAGTTAACTTGTCAGCACCTCATTGATGCAATAATCAAAGGCTAGCATGCTCGCCTACGCCCATCGCAGCCCTCGCAGCAACCGCTTAGCGCCCCTCCCCCGCGCAGCGCTGCTCTTGATTTCAATGATGCTTGCTGCCTGCAGCGAGTCACCGGCACTCGATATCCCCGTGGCAGATCCAAGTATCGAGAACCCACGCGGAATTTCTTCGTTGTCGAAGTGGGCCATCGATCGTTTTCTCGACGTGAACACCTTGATTGGAAGCAACTCCGGTTACATCGCCGTTTTCGCCCGCGATGGACACGTGGTCCACACGAGCACCTCGGGCTACGCGGACATTGAGGCCGAGCGCCCCATGCAACTCGACACACAAATACGTATCGCTTCCATGACCAAGCCTGTGACTGCGGTTGCAGCGTTGATTCTCATCGAAGAGGGACGCCTCGACTTGGACGACCCGGTCGAAAACTACATCCCCGCAGCGCGCGATATGCGCGTTGCGACCAGCCATAGCTTTAACGAAGACGGCAGCCTACCCACCGTTCCGCTGAATCGGCCCATCACCATTCGCGACCTGCTCACCTTCACCTCAGGCATCGGAAACATCACGTACCCATCGGACCTGGGAAAGCTCTGGGCCAAGCACGACATCTATTCAGACACGGGCCCCCTGGGCGAGCGCGTAGATCGCGCGCTTACGCTTCCTCTCTTTTCACAACCGGGAGAAGTCTGGCGCTACGGTTGGAACACGGATGTAGTCGCCCGTGTCATTGAAGTCATCACCCAAGAACCGTACCACCAGTTTCTCCAACACAGAATTTTCAGCCCACTGGGTATGTCTTCCACTGGCTTTCGCTCTCGCGTGAAAGATCCGAGCAAACTAGCCACCGTCTACATGAAGCAAAAAGGCACAGGCCTGGTTCCCATTCCCCTGCCTCCACGCGAGCCCGTGGACTGGACCCCGGGTGGTGGCGGGTTGGTTTCCACAGCCGGGGACTATATGCGCTTCGCTCTCATGCTCGCGAATTCGGGCACCTATGATGGCGTGCAGGTTCTCACGGAAGAGTCCGTAAAGCTCATGACGCAGGCGCACGTCACATCGGGAGTCCTCCCCGAAGAGGACCTGGGTGACCTCGGCTGGGGTTTTGGCATCGCAGTCGTCATCGACGCCGACACCACGCCCATGCCCGACCGCAACGGCGACTTTTGGTGGGCGGGCTACTACTCAACCACCTTTTTCGTAAGTCCGGAAACCGGACTGGCTGGCATCGTGCTGGCACAAGACGAACCGGGCCCGGACGGCGACCGAGCCCATGCCGTTCACATCGCATCGGCATTTGCGTTTATGGGACTTTGAGGCGAACGGGCTCGAAACAAGCAGGACAAACCATCCCAGGTCCGCTGATCAACTACTGCAACTTGAAATCACCGCAACTTGAAATCATAGTTGAGAATGAGATGCAGGGTCGTCGTTGCTCGACTGACCCCCTCGACGTCGACATGCGCCCCGCGCACGCGCAACCAGAAAGCGTTAAAGCGCTCCTGGGTAGGACGGTAGTCCATGGTGATGTTGAATTCCTTTAGATCGGGAAGCGTTTCGCGGGTGCTCCCGTCAATGGCGTGGCGGCCCTCACTATACTTAGTGAAAGTACTGAGCCCGGGGAGGCCGAGGCGGTCAAAGTGGTACGAAAAGCCGACGTTCCACGCGTCCTCTCCCGCACGCTGAAAATTGTTCTCGATGAGCCCCGCAAAACCAGGGGTCGAGCCATAGGGATTTTGAATCTCCTCCTCCTTGGTTGTCGTCGTGTAGGCGACACTGAGGATGGCGTTGAGGTAACTGGTTGCCCCCTTCACTCCCCAGCTTTGTACATCGTAGGATTCTCCGGTAACCAGATCGTCTCCGATGCTTCGTTGATCTGTTACTTGACCGGTCAATCGAAAATCCAAGTCATCAAACAAGTTAAAATCGATCTTGCTCTCGGCATAAAACGTATTAAAAAGATCGTCCCCGTATTGTTCGGTGAACCCCATGGAGAATCGATCCGTGGGCTGGTAGAGGATTCCGAAAAGGCCGACCCCCTTGTTCTTTTCATCGACGCCCGCTGCGTTGGACATGTCTTCGAATTTATCGGAATTTCTCTTCTTTATTTTCCGAACATACCCCCCCATGAGCTGGCCTTTGGAGAAGGACAAATTGACGGTATAGGCCTCGAAGCTGTTGGGCACCATTCTCGAATCACGTCGATTCATGTAAGGAAGGTCGAGGAACTGCCGCCCGAAGACAGCCCTGCCTTTAGCATTACCCAGTGAGTAGTGAAGCCGGGTGTAGGCGCGATCTAGCACGGCGAAACTCCGCTGGCCGGTTTTGAGCAAGCCTGTGCCATCCTTGTCGCGTGGCCCGTCTAGTTTCTGCGAAGTGGAGAGTCCTGCTCCCATCACCAAGAAGTCCTTCCAGCGCCCGGACCGATAGTGCAGGGAACCGCCGGCTGCCCATGCCCTGTTCTCGCTGTGATCGCTATTGTCGCGATCGAAATAGAAGGTTCGAAGCTTCAGCTCGATGGCCGAATCTTCCAGGAAAAAAGGTGGGATAGGGAGGTCCTGCTTTTCTTTTACCTCGGGGATCTCTTGTATCTTTTCCGCACGCTCCTCTTCTTCCTCTTGATCCTCCTGCTCTTCTGTAGCACTTCCTATTTCGATGGATGTGCTTTCTTCTTTCAGTGATTTCGCCACCGGAGCATCCGCGTCCATCTCACTGCCCCTCACTGTCGATGGATGAACCAAGCCAAGTGCGCCGAGAACGAATACGGCCAGGACAAGCTGATTTCGGGAGTGGAGAGCAGTCGCGCGCAGAGTGGAGTCAGCTGAAGATCGTCTCATGCTGAATGTATTTTCCTCCCTCCGCCAAGCCGCGATTCGTAATAGCTAGCAATTTCAACAGACTACCTAGATAGGTGCAAGGTTTCCCTGCGTCTGTCGTCTTGGAACCTGATCAACCCGCCCCTCTTCCGGGTTTGCATTAAGACTCCCGGGCATCGGGTGGATTTTAAGGCTGATTAAGGAAGACTTGGCCGCTCTCAATTGACATAATGGCCGTTACCCGGTGTCGAAACCTTGCTGATTTTACTTTGACCTGGTTCGCCAAAAGGGGCGTCGATGGGTAAAAAAACTTGTGTTGCGCTTGCACTTGCGACCTGCCTGCTCTGTACATCGGGGCAGGCAGAGCCCGCTCCAGCGGCGAAGCCATCGATCACCCTCGGTGTGACCACCTGGATTCCTGCCGAGGCCTTTCGGAATCGAATGGCGCCGCTTCTCAAGTACCTCGAAGGCGAGCTCGGCTATCCGGTGCGCCTCATAATCGTTGGAGACATGCAGTCCTATTTGGATGCCATAGCAGCGAACTCCTTCGACCTCGCCTACGTCGATGGCTGTCACGCCTCCCGCGGCAGAAATCAGGATACCACCCGTCCACTAGTCGAAGTCGAATTCGCGAGCCCGCTTCGCTCCTTGATAATCGTCAACGCAGCGTCGGAACTGGACGAGGTGAGCGATCTGGTGGGGCAACCGATACGTGTCGCGCTGAGTACGCAAACCATGCCTGT
>PIVT01000198.1 GCA_003353845.1 Pseudomonadota bacterium
TGCCTCTGGGGTCACTACCGCCCCCTCCGCATTGGCAAACGACGGCGAGGACACGGGTGGAGCGTCTCTACTCAGCCATGCCAGCTCCATTGCTCCACCGTCGTAGCCCGAGAGGCGTTCGAGTTTTGGATCACCGTTGTTTAAGGCAAAGAGCCGGGCCTGTAGTCGAAGATTGAAAAGGTTGAGTACTGGTATTGCGCTTTACAAAAATATAGACAAACGTACCTCCTTAATTCTCTTGTTGAAGGACGCTTTAGCCTCGGCGGCCTGCGCTTCCATCCGCTTGAATTTCCGGACGTCAATGATCATCTTGTGCTTCTTCTTGAGAAGCCTGAGAGCTTTTATCGTCACCAATTCTTCAGGCGGCGAGACCGAGGTGATGGTGTACAACTGAGTAACACCCCGGCGTCTACTGTGAAGCTCGATTGAAGGGACACTGTTCGCGTATGACCCCAATCCGACTGGGGTAAACTCGATCGTTTTGATTTGTTTTGAGCCATACGTGTCCAATAGGTGGTGATTTCCACAGGCAAATGTTATCACCGTTTCTGAGATACGGGAGCTCGATTGCTCAACTACTTTGGTTGCTTCGCCAGAAACCAAAAATGCGACAAAGCACAACTTAGCCAAGTTCGTGAATCGACCAGTCTAACGCTAAGTCTTGTGAGTCTCCGGTGTGCTCATCGCGTAGATGGTGGTTGTCTCTG
Source organism: Pseudomonadota bacterium (assembly GCA_003353845.1). Taxonomy (GTDB): domain Bacteria; phylum Myxococcota_A; class UBA9160; order UBA9160; family JADFDR01; genus GLO-12. Next base: position 708 of record PIVT01000198.1, read on the forward strand.
TTCACAGAGAGGCCTGAACATTCGGAAAATACAAAACTTCCATGCTCTCTCCTAAGTAAGTTATGACCGCCCTAAGTAAATACGATATTATCAATTCGAACCAATCTTAGATCGAAAAAAATCTGGTTGAGAACTTTGCGACCATTTTTCAAGGTGGCTGTCGGCAGCGTAAGGCTGTTTCTTATAAGGCACCGGCCGTAAAATTTCAAAAAAAAATCAGATTGAAAAAAAACGAGAATTTCTACGAAAAAAAGAAAAGCGAAGTTGGTTTCTAGGTGTACTTCGCGAGATGCGTCGATAGGCGGGTTATGGCCAATGCTGCAGAAAGCACCCCCATATTGGCCCCTAGCCCAGCCGCCGGCAGGCTTCTGGGACTCTCTACGGGACATCCAAAAACCAAAAGGGATAAAGCCACTATATAAAAAACCGCATTATGACGCGGCCGCAACAATTCCCGGCTTTTGGCTCGTGACAGAACCAAAAACACCTACTAGCACACATACAACCCGGAGTTCAAGTTCAAGTGGTATACCTGAGCATATCGGAATATAAGACAGAGCTACTCGCCGTCGTCGTTTTCACACAAAGCACCCGCGGCTGTCATGTCAGCAAGCACGCCCAAAACAAGCGGCGCTTCTTCCGTGCTTATTGCTGCTGCGCGTGCCGCCGAGGCCCTTTCCCTTTCTTTTACAAGTGCATTTACTTCCTTGTCAACCGCGTCGGTGACGCACCTATGTTTTTTCGACTTCCGCACGGCCCATTGCGCGAGAACTCCATCGAGCCCCTTGGAGTAGGCATCGACCCACCTCCAGGCAGTTCGGGAATACCGCCGGATCAAGGCAAGGTCACAGGCCTCCTCGCTAAGGGCCGCGTCAGCTGCCTTTCTCAGGCCCTCCTTGGACCCGTCGCTGTATTGGCGGGCGTGCCATTTGACACGAGACCAATACCGCTCGATGAAGTTCAGCTCAGGGTGGTATTTTGGGAGGAAGATGCAGTAGTGGCCCCGCGAAATGACGAGCTCCTGGATGGCGTTTTGCTGATCCTTGAAGTCCGGTTGCTCCGAGAGGAGGTACTCGAGGCAGCAGGCCTCGCCGTTCAGTACGCCAGCATGCTTCGGCACCTCCACGCTTTCTCCAATCCCGATGCCTTCCTTGGCCTTGGCATCCTTTCGCTTCTTCTTGTCCGCCGTGCCGCACTTGGACTTCAGTCGAGAAGTCCCGTCAATGAGACCACGTTCGAGGAGGATCTGCTTGAGACCCTTCGAGTGCCCAACGAGCCTGACGTCAATGGGGCCCTTGTTGTAGGTCTCCGCTGGAGCTCGTATGGACGATACGTCGACATTGGCCAAAACAGGATCCTGTACATCTCGAGCAGATTCCGCCTCGCAAATCTTGACCGTGTACTTCCCATTGTTCTGCGACACCACGCTCGCCTTGCGCCATGCCCTCGATCCTGGCCGCTGAATCTCGACATCTGCGCCGATATCGTACACGACTTCACCGTGAACTAACGGAGCTGCCCGGACGCCCTTGGCCTCGAACAGGAGCTCGTCACCCGACTTGAAGACGAACGACTGAGTACGCGTCACCCCCGAGCTGTCCGTCCAAGAAGTCTTCCGTTGCTTCGACACGAGCTTTCCGCCTGGCTTTGCGTTCATGCCCTGCGCGAGCAGCGCGTCATCTGCCATCTTGGCGTGGCCGGTGGAATTATCAAAGAGAAAAAGGCCCTTGCAGCCCGGGTGGAGGATTTCGAACATGGTGATAGCATGGTCGAGCTGCTTGTACACGTCGTCACCCGTCCAGTAGCCCGACGGATGCAGGTCGCTTGTGTGGCCCTTGCCGATAAACATGCTCACGTTGGCGTCGAGATGGCCGACGTCTGGCTTGTGAGCTTGGTGGAACTCCGATGCGAGCTTGGCGCGCAGTTGGCCAGCGGCGTCGAGGGAAGAAAGGTACGCGTCCCACTGCAACTTCGTCATGGTGAGGCGGCCCACCTTCTCGGAAAGGAAGCCGCTCACATGGTAGCCAGCACCCATGCTCTTTTGGTTCAGACTCGAGCTCCCACCCCCCTTGGAAACCAAAAGAGCAGCACACACAAGCAGGCAGCATGAGAAACGAAAAAAGAGGAAGACTGACTTTTGGTATGTTCTTTGCAGG
>PIVT01000692.1 GCA_003353845.1 Pseudomonadota bacterium
CAGATCGGGGCAGGTGCGGGTACGGCTGCGAACAACGTAAATCTTCTAAAGCGGAGCCTTGGGTTGCTGGGCTCTGGGCTCGCGCTGGGGAAGGCCGTTAAAACGATGGCCGATTTCTCTCAGGCTATGTCCACGGTCAAGGCCGTTACAGGAGCGACGGAGAAACAGTTCAAGGCGTTGACCGCGACGTCCCGCGAGCTGGGTGCCACGACACGTTTCACCGCTACCCAGGTCGCTGACGGCATGACGTTCCTTGCCAGGGCAGGCTTCCAAGCCAATGAAGTCATCGCCGCGATTCCGGACACGTTGGACCTTGCGACGGCGGGCGCGCTGGGCTTGGCACGCGCAGCGGACATTGCATCGAACGTGCTGAAGGGCTTCGGGCTTGCGGTATCACAAACCACTCGTGTGGTTGACATCCTGGCAAAAACATCAAGCAGCGCAAACACGAACGTTGAGCAGCTTGGTGATGCGTTGAGCTTTGCGGCTCCGGCGGCTAAGTCGCTGAGTGTGAACATCGAATTGGCTGCTGCATCGATCGGCGTTCTGTCCGATGCAGGTGTTCAAGCTACCCGGGCGGGCACAGGCATGCGGCAGATTTTCGTGCAGCTCATGAAGCCGTCAGGTAATGCCAAGGCAGCAATTCGTGGGCTGGGCTTAGAGATAAAGGACTTGAGCGTTGAGAACCGTGG
>PIVT01000091.1 GCA_003353845.1 Pseudomonadota bacterium
TCTTGCGGTGTCGGTTTTGAACTTTCTTCGCTCATGTTCACTCCTCCGGCATGATGTTGACGAAGGGAGTATCACGGGATCATCATGGAGAGGGAAGATGCAGTTCACCGAGCGCTTACTGTCTTTCACGGTACTTACGTAATTATTTTTTTCTGGAACTGGCCGATACCGTCGGACTAACGGCTGCTTTTGGCCGTAAGCAGCCCCTCACCAGGTATGTTACGAACGGCTGGTACTGACCCAAAGCGGACGTTCGCAAACTAGCAACAGGGAGCCGGAACACACGCCACGCCGGATGAACACCAGACGATGCTCTACGAACCTCTGCGTGTCACCACAATTTTTCAAGTACCTGAAACTGAACGTATAACCCGATTTTGGCAGACGAACTCTTAATCCGGCGGTCGTAGGTTCGGCGGGTGGCATGCACCCGCTACCGCACCCACCATGGTTTTTCGGGGACTTAGAAGAAATTCTGGGTCCCCGTTTTTTTATGGGACACTTCTGATTAAAAATAGCAGCTCTGACAGGGCAAGAAATCTCGATAGCCATCATAATGTCAAATAGAGTCAGTTGAGGCCCTGACCTTTCAGCTTGGAATTCGTTTTCCGACCTCTGGCTCTTGAAGCTATTTTCTAGGAAATATTAAATGAAATACATAAAACCCTATCTGATTTTTACCGTACTCGTATGGCTGCCATGGGGGCTTCTATGTGTTTTTGATACCGATACAATTTTACAGATCATCGGAGTAACCAGTGTCCATGCGACTGGCAACACCGACATTCGCGCCATGTATGGTGGCGTGCAGTCAGGCATTGGTTTAATGGCCGCGTTTTCGCTCTACGACCAACGTCATTTTAAAAGCTTTCTGCTTGCACTCGCATTTATTGGCAGCGGTCTGGCTCTTAGTCGCAGCTATGGCATCATCGTCGACGGCAGTGGCACGCCTTATACCTTGGGCGTAATCGCCTATGAATATTTTGCAGCAATCTCCGCAATCACATGGTTGATTTTATTGCCTCGTTTACAGAAATAAGGCGCAACGAATAGCAGTGCTTGTAAAATCTACTTATACACGCAAAGCCTTCGTGCAACTCACACTGTCATGAGTGACCAGATGAAAACAAAATATATTTCAATTGTACTTGCTGCATCTGCAATGCTGTTGTTATCGGGTTCTGTGCAATCCGAGCCAAGATATCCCATAGACGGCCCATTCCGATTTGCTGCACAAACCCTTCCTGACGTGGCTTTTGAGAGCGTAACAAGCAGCAACAACATCCTCGACCCAAGCGTTGACTGGAATAACAACATGCCTGAAGGATTTCAGGCTAAGCGCAGCGCCTCCTACCCATGGGGAACCACCACTTACGGCAGTGATGAACTATGGATGGGGACAATTTCTGATGGTTGGTGTGTATGGCCATTCAAGAACCTTAAATACCCGGTTCTTCTCACCACTTATGAAAGTACATTCACCGGTTGCTCGATACCTGGCGTGTTGTTTACACCCGCACAAATATATATCTATAACTTTGAGGCCGGTACGCAAGAACTTGTTGATGAAAATTCATTGGCTAGTGGTGGTCGTGAGTATACCGAAGCGACCAAGCGGCATGACGCCATGTCGCTTCTTTCGATTATGGGCCTCCGCGCTGCGGGTACCTATGGTGATCTGATATTTCTTGCTGGTCATCATTTACATGAGGGTAGTGAAGGCTGGTTACGTATCTTTGTGTTCAATGCCAAGACACGTTCATTTCTTGGTTATCGCGAACTGCGTGGTGATACAACTCGGCGCTTTAAAATCATCACAGACAAAAATGGTGGCACGGGCTTCTATACAATTATTGGCGCGGAAACCGGCATGGGACAAAATGGTGAGGGCCAAACCCTGATGTTGCGCTGGGTTGGAACTCAAGAACAGCCATTTAGAGGCGGTAATTATTTACAGACCGGCGATGGGCAGGGTGCGGGGTGGGACATTGTCTCTGCTGAAGACCTGGACAATCACTACGGCATGATTGGTGACTTCAAACAGTTCACGCATGCCGATGGGACGGAACGACTGATTATGTCATCGGCAGCACATCCGCTGCTATACGATCCCGATACCGGGGAGCGCGATAGCACGCGCAATGAATCTGTGATGTTGCTATCAGAAGCCGTCCCCGTAGGTGGCTGGACACGCGAAAGCCTCATGGGCTTCAAAGTAGTCTTCAGCATGGGCCGTTATGACCCAGATGTGAAAGGCCGCTGGGGGGCAAAATGGGGAACGGCGAATTTTCATAACGGCTACATCTATTTTGGCACGTACCACCAAGGTACCGATGCGGGGTATTTACACTTTGAAAAAGCCGATGAGAAATTATTTGACCAATTAACAGCCACTAAAGCCGAGCATGTGGAGTTTGTGACCAAGCAATGGCGTGCCAGTTCCATTTTCCGCATGAAGTTAGAAGACATCGATGCTATCGCCGCAGGCAGTGAAGACCCTGAGCTACTCTACGGTTATAAAAGTTTTCAGGTGGCTAACGATTCAGGCAAGTGGATTGAAACGCAGAATGGGTTGGGCCAGGAACCAACCTTTGGCGAAGCGGGCTTGGGCCACCCGGGTAATATTTATTCATGGACATCCTTAAGCAAAGATGGCCAATTATTTTGGGGGTTCTTTGATGCGTTTTCCGGGGTACACGATTTACTTTTCAAGGCGGATGCGAGCAAATTTTCTTTAACATCTGGCTTTTATCTTCCTATCCCTTTTTCAAAAAGAATGATGGATAACAGCCTGACTCGATCACTGTATGACTGGGCGGGTGATGAGATGTCTAAGAATGGCCTTGGAGACGATTTCGTCCCAGGTGGAGACTTGGTTGTTTTCGAAGGTGACAGTGCGGCTCGCATCTTGACCAAGAAGGGTTTCGGGAACCCGTGCGCTAACGGTGTGCGAGGTGTAGAAGTTCTTAATGACCGTATATTCTTTGTCACATCAACTTGGTGCAACCTATCTGATCGAGCAGGCCTTGAATTTTATGAGTACAAACCAGAGCTAGATGCGAAGTAAATGCTCATTGCCTCGCCTCTTGGGGCACCATTTTCTTCCTGATTTTGTAACCTCCTAAAACTAAAAGAGTAATCCAATTTTGGCAGACGAACTCTCCTGAATCCACCCGTCCTAGGTTCGGCGGGTGGCATGCACCCGCTACCTTACCCACCATGGTTTTTCGGGGGCTTAGACGATTGTCTGAGTCCCCGTTTTTATTTTGGTGACACAGGAGAGTGACATGCTCGTGACATGTCCACATAGCACCAGAGCAGGTCGTGGCCGTGATGAGAGGAAGGGATTGGGAGTTGCCGGAGCGGTGGTGAGTGATTGGGCTGGAAGGCTTCCAGCGACACAACGGTGCGTTATGATCGCCGTGGCGAGCGGGCTCTCATGAGCGCGGCAGGAATGTTGGCTGTGCCATATCGATTTGAGAAGGTGAGTTAGGCCGTCATTTTAACTTGCGCGTTACCTGCTCGATCAGTGCGGCACAGCACCCAGACACACCCAAAGAAAGATCCTCAAGGCTTCGACCCTTTAACTTTGATCTTGGGTGCTTGATTTTGCTCCTTGCATCGGGGTGAACCGACTGACCCTATTATCGATTCAATAATCTCGTTCGACATTGCCGATCGATAACTTCACGAATCTTCGTATTTGCCCCACCGGTGGATTCAGCCATTACCACTACCCACTCATTACTCTTTTAGGCTTCCGGTCAAATCACTCTATCTCCTGACCCCGATTTTTTTACAGTACAAGTCAAGTTTATATTTCCCAACAAACCTTCCTAAACGCCTCTCTCAGCCAATAAGTCTTTAACATTCCAATGAACCTAGATTTAACCGATGATAGAGCCGCACGGCATACTGAATGACTTCAGGTGGGAAACGGTGGCGCTTGTATCGGTTTGCTGATTTGTTCATCCAGCAATTGTCGCCCAGAAACAGTTAACTTGTCAGTATCAGCAGCCTTTGTATCATACGCCGATCAGGCATCTGTTGGAGCGTGAGAGGAACGATGAATCTTCGATTAGATATTCGGATTCTAGCTGGAGTGCTCGTGCTGTTGGGACTGTTTCAGTTGGTTCCTATTGCGGCGGCACTTTATTTCGATGAACCCTTCTGGCCCTTCTTGTCCGTGGGCTTGGGAGGTGTTCTCTTCGGATTGCCGCTGGCCTGGTACTTCAAAGCAGAGGATCAACGCATTCGCGCCCGAGATGGTTTCCTGATCGTGAGCTTGGCTTGGATTCTGGCCTCTTTTTACGGCGCCTTGCCCTATCTCACGTCGGGAGCCTTGGGCCCTGTGGACGCCATCTTCGAATCGGTGGCAGGTTTTTCGACTACGGGCTCCACGGTGATTACGGACATCGAAGGCCAGACTCGTTCCCTCTTGCTCTGGCGTTGCTTGACCCAGTGGTTGGGTGGCATGGGAATCATCGTGTTTACCATCGCTATTCTTCCCCTGTTGGGTGTTGGAGGAATGCAACTCTTCAAGGCCGAGGTCCCGGGCCCTGTCGCCGACAAAGTGAGCCCGCGCGTAGCGGCCACAGCCCGGCAGCTTTGGTTGATTTACGTAGGATTTACCGGCACAGAATGGTTGGCCTTGCGAGTGGCGGGGATGACGGGCTTCGATGCCTTGTGTCACTCCTTCACCACTCTCTCCTCTGGAGGTTTTTCGACGAAGAGCGCTTCGATTGGGGCCTTTCATTCGCCCCTCATTGAGTGGATTGTTCTTTTCTTTATGCTCTTGGCTGGAATCAACTTTATTTTGCACTACCGGCTGCTAACAGGCCGCCTGCGTTCCGTTTGGGAAGACGCTGAGTTGCGTTACTTCTTGACCGTGATCGCTATTTCCAGTGCCGTATTCTTCTTTTTGGTACCCCGGGTCCCGGGCATGGAAGGCCACATTGGAGTACGTGAAGCCCTGTTCAATACCTTGAGCATTTTGACGACGACGGGGTATGGCACATCAAATTTTGAAGTCTGGCCCAGCTTGGCGCAATTGATGATCTTGCACTTGATGATCCTGGGGGGCATGTCCGGTTCTACCAGCGGAGGTGTTAAAAGTTTACGCGCCCTGCTGGGTCTTCGCGCCTTGCGCGTCTCATTTTTTCGCCTGATCCACCCGCGTGCAGTTCGGCCCGTGAAGTACGACGGAAAGCCTGTGGACGCCAGAGTGATTGGTGCTGTCTGGTCTTTCTTTACAGCCTATGTCTTCATCGGGACTTTCTGCGCGGCGATTGTAGCCTTTGCGGGATATGACTTGGTGACGGCCATTTCTACATCGCTAACAGCTCTCGGCAATGTCGGTCCAGGCCTGGGTGACATTGGCCCCACGCATCACTTCGCGCATTTTCCCAGCTATGTGAAATTTGCACTTTGCTTCGAGATGATCGCTGGGCGACTTGAAATCTTCACCTTGTTGGTAATTTTTCAGCCGGAGTTCTGGTTCCGTTAGGTTCTAAGTGCGCGTTTACTAGTGGCCCGTTAAACAAAACTGAGGCATTTGAACGCACCGGCGACCAGAGGGGAAAGGCGAAAATAATACGTCCAGAAAGGCTTAATTCTAGAATAGGATATGGATTCTGACGGTGCCCAGCCCCGTATGCTTTCGGTTAGACCGGGCCCCGCTACCACCGAAAGCATACGCCCATTTTCTTCACCTTCCCGAGTTTGGATCGTACTTCCAAAGGTTGAACACCAGGCGAACCTATACGAACCTCTACGTGTCACCACAATTTTTCAAGTCATTGAAACTAAACGAGTAACCCGATTTTGGCAGACGAACTCTCCTGAATCCACCCGTCCTAGGTTCGGCGGGTGGCATGCACCCGCTACCTTACCCACCATGGTTTTCAGGGACTTAGAAGAAATTCTGGGTCCCCGTTTTTGTTTTGGTGACAAACTGGTGACAAGTGGCTGATTCCTACGAGCCTGGGCAGAGCGGATTTCAAGCTGACGATTCGAGCGTCAGCCGACGCCATTTGGCATAGTAACCCTTTCCGGACGTGGAAAAGGAGGGTGCTGTGAACAGATTGAAGAGTAATCCATTTAATTGGTTGAGCTTGGCAGTAGTGCTGCTCGCGGTGGTGGTGTTTTCAGGATGCGCGACAGAGTCTCATAGGGTGGTGGCCTCGGAAAAAGTTGAATCCTATGGCGTAGCCTACAATGGCCCGAAAACGACGTTGGTGGTTGGTAATTTTCAGAATCGTTCTTCGTATATGCAGGGGCTGTTTTCTTCAGGCACTAACATGCTGGGCAGCCAGGCCAAAACCATATTGAAAACCCATTTGCAGCAGACCAACCGCTTTAACGTTGTAGATCGCGAAAATCTGCAGCAGAACGAGCAGGAAGCAAAATTACTGGGAGCCAAGCAAAATATTCAAGGCGCCCGTTACACGGTAACCGGCGATGTCACCGAGTTCGGCCGGAAAGTAAGCGGTGACAAGCAGTTGTTCGGGATACTGGGCGCAGGCAAGACACAGGTAGCCTACGCGAAAGTGTCGCTCAATATTGTTGACGTGCTGACATCGCAAATTGTGTACTCCACCCAGGGCGCCGGCGAGTATGCCTTGAGCAACCGGGAAGTGCTTGGCACCGGCGGGGCCGCTGGCTATGACGCAACCCTGAACGGAAAAGTATTGAACTTTGCCATTACGGAATCCGTCAATAAATTGGTGCGCGATATCGAAAACGGCACATGGATAATCGAACAGTAGGGTTCAGGAAGACAAGATATGAATAAGAAAACGTGGCATGTGCTTGCATTGGTGAGCATGGTTTTGATGGCCGGGTGCGCGACCAGGCCAGATATATATTATTGGGGCGAATATGAACAACTGATTTATGATGCCTATATGGAACCGGGTTCCGCGGATACGGCAACGCAAATCGAAAAACTGACAGCCGATATTCAAGAAGCTGCGGCAACGGGCAAAAGGGTTCCGCCCGGTATTCACGCTCATCTGGGCTTCCTGTACGCCATGGAGGGCAAGGATTCGCAGTCCAAGGCCGAATTCAAGCAGGAGGAGGCCCTGTATCCCGAATCAATTCCTTTAATCGAGGGAATGTTGAATCGCGCCAGGCAAAACGAGGAGAAGGAGTTATGAGGACTTCAACCAGGCTGTGGCTTGCAGTGCTTGCGTGCATCGTTGTCATGACTTCAGGCTGCGCAACCGTAGAGCCCTATGACTACACTGCCTTTGAAAGAAGCAGGCCACGGTCTATCGTCGTCATCCCGCCACTCAACGACTCAATTGAAGTCAATGCATCCTATACTTACCTGTCCACGATCACACGTCCGCTTGCAGAAAAAGGCTATTATGTTTTCCCGGTTTTTATGATCGACTACTTTCTGAAAGAGAACGGCCTGCAGACACCTGCGGACATGAATGGAATCCCGCTGGATAAAATTGGTGAGCACATCGGGGCTGACGCGGTGTTGTATATAACCATAGATGAGTGGGGGCAGAAATACCAAGTCATACAATCGGTAACAAAGGTTCGGGCGACGCTCAAACTGGTTGATGTAAGAACCGGTGACCTTTTATGGGATTCAACTGCTGAAGCTGAACTGTCTTCCGGTGATGGCGGCGGCGGACTTGCCGGCATGATTGCTAGTGCAATTGTTACTCAAATGATGGCCTCCTCTGTCGTGGACCTGACACCCGGCCTGGCCAGGCAGGCTAACGATGCGGCACTGTACGCTAAACTGAGAGGCCTGCCTGATGGCCCGTATAGACTATCAGCTGAACAGGAATAAGCCCCCCCCCAGACGAAGCACCAGGTAACCTGCCAACACGGTCCCTACAATCAGTTCCACGTAGAGCGGGGTCTGCACCAAGCCTCCTGGCAAGTAGCGCAATCGGACGGCGTGAACACCAGGCGAACCTATACGAACCTCTGCGTGTCACCACAATTTTGTAAGTGCTTGAAACTGCGTGAATAATAGGATTTTGGCAGACGAACTCTCCTGAATCCACCCGTCCCAGGTTCGGCGGGTGGCATGCACCCGCTACCTTACCCACCATGGTTTTTCGGGGACTTAGGCGATTGTCTGAGCCCCCGTTTTTGTTTTGGTGACACAGATAGTGACAAGGTGGTGACATCCGTCATTGGGGCTGGGTAGCTAACCCCGAACCAAGAGAATTGAGTGGGGAGAGCGGATTTCAAGTGGATGACTTGAGACTCAGCCACCTCTGCTTGTCATAATGGGCGTTGCCGGACGTTGAAAGGCCGCTTGTCCTACTTATCCTTACCAGCGGGGCCTGGTCGCACTATTCTACCTATCCTCAGGGGGTGGGGTTCGAATCCTAGGTGTGCTTGCGCATATACCGGGTCTCAAGTGTGGATGATAGAGACACGGCAGCCGCGAGCTGGCATAATCTTCCTTGCTGAACTGGGGGGTATGAAAATCCAATCCGCAAAAAATATATTCTTGATCATCGCAGCATCCGTAATGCTGGTGGCCTGCTCGAATCCTTTGCCTGAGGACAAGATTGACTATGCCGGTAGTTGGAATGGGACCGACATGGATTTGCAAATACAGGAAAGTGGAAATCTGGAATACGCAAGAATCAAGGATGGGGTGACGACCTCCATTACCGGGCCGATCAAGGAATTCGACGGAGATAATTTTATCGTCGGATTTGCTTTCTTGACGACAACCTTTGAGGTGTCGACACCTCCATACCAAGACGATGGCGTTTGGAAAATGGTTGTTGATGGTGTGGAGCTGTCTAAAACCCGATGAGCGCGGCGGTGCCCTCCAGCCCGATTGCTGACCTGCACTTTCGCTGGCCCTGGCGCCCTTATCAGCAGCGTGTGCTCGACGAGCTAGAGCTAGTGCAAGTCAACCGGACCCCGAAACACGTCAGACAGCGTGAACACCAGACGAACCTCTACGAACCTCTGCGTGTCACCATAATTTTGTAAGTGCTTGAAACTGCGTGAATAATAGGATTTTGGCAGACGAACTCTCCTGAATCCACCCGTCCCAGGTTCGGCGGGTGGCATGCACCCGCTACCGCACCCACCATGGTTTTAGCGGGGCACTGGTGGGGCATCTCACGATGGTTGACAGAGATAAACGTGGTAGCCGGTACCGCCAACATCAAAAAAGCTTTCGAGTAGGCCAGCGAAACCTTTCGCGATATCGTGCAAACGTTTGACGCCATGCTTAAAGCGTATCGAGAAGTCAGTCGAAAAGAAGCAGTGAGCCAAATGGGATATTCTACTTCGGATTAATAAAGGGAGAGCGCCTTGGCTAAATCCTGGATAGCACGATTCTGGGGTCACATGACGGGCAAGGTACCCGAGGCCCTGCTTGAGCAGATTCAGACCGAGGGCTTGATCCTGATGGATGAGGGCATCCTCATCGGCCTGCGCTTCAAAAAATACAAGGCCCCCAACCAGCGCTTCACCGGCATTAAACATTTCGGAGGCTACGGGGCGCTGACACATAAGCGCTTCGTCTCCAAGGGGTACTCGATCTACAACTTCGATCTTCCGTTGGATCGGATCAGTCAGAAAGACGTTCAGTACGGCACTCGCAAGGGCCAGTACTTCTACATCTCCTTCGAAGCCTCAGACTTCTACGACGACCGCAGCGGTTGGGTCGAAGTCCGACTTCCCACGCCAAAGGCTGAAGAGTACGTGCGCAGGCTGGACGCGTTACTCGCTGCGGGTTGAGACCCCAAGCGCCCCTTTCTGGATACATCGGACTTCATTTCTATGGAAAGGCTGCTTTCTTTACTTGCTCTTCATGTGGTCCAGAACCAACTTCGTCACATTAAAAGCCGAATCCACCGCTTGGTGTGTGCCGACACCCGAGCCCCCTGCGTCGCTTCCCACATGAAACAGACCTTCGATGGGGGAGCGGCCTTTTAGATTTTCATGGCCCGCTTGATCCACGGTCAGTGCCAAACCGTAGGTTTCGCCACCCATGCCGGGAAGGATGGCATCCGTTCCGAAGCCCGGGACGTTTTTCGGGCCGACTTCTTCTTCGAGTTCAATGCAGTCAAAGACTTCTGGCATGAACTTTTTAACCATCGTAGTCACGTAATCTAGATAGGGCTTGATATCAATTTCCGGATCGCCCATGCAGGACATCACCGCATACACCAGTTGCTTTCCTTCTTGCGTCAACTCCGGATAGATCGATGTGGTGCCCAGATAAACATAGGAACGGGAAGGCTTGCGTTCACCGGCGGCCATCTCTTCAAATTCGTTATAGGTGGCGACGCAGCCTTCGGGAAAATAGATGTACATCGGAGATTTGAGTAACGGTTTGTTGAGCACCCATCGATAGCCGACACAGCCAAGATTGCCCTCGAGTTCGCGCACCCAATCGACGTAATCCTTTGCGAAATAGTTTTCACCGACAAGCTTTAACACGGTCTGGCGCAAACCTGCTCCGCTGACTACCACGGGTGCGAAGTACTGATCACCAGATTGAGTGGTGATTCCAGTAACGCGACCCTCTTCGACATCGATGCTGTTGATCCGGGTCTTCATCAATACAGTGTTGCCCATGTCTTCCACTGCTTTGGTGCAGAGTTCGAAGATGAATCCAATACCTTTTCTACCAAAGTACCCCGCACTCCCATCCTTCGATTGTTGAAAGAGCTTGATGGCTTCGGCAGCACTGGTTTTGTCAGAGGTCATTTCAAAGGCGGCCTCACCGAAGGTGGCGAGAAAATACGTGCGCAGGCCTTTGGGTAGAGGGAACTGATCGACGTAGTCCATGGCCGAAACCTTGTAGAGCTTGTCGATTTCTTTTTCCGGGAGCCTGAATAGTTTGGTTAGAAAAAAAAGGGACTGATACAAACCCTTGAAGTCCCACCACGGGACGCCGAGCGCCCGCAGGAAGGACAGCACATTGCCTCGCATCTCCCATTCATGCACAGCACCCGCTTCATCTTCATAGAGCAACGTGCCCATGACCTCTGGTGGAGTGATGTCCACCCGATCGAGCATATCGATTTCTTTGAGTAGCTCTTCGTATCTAGAGCTGACGATCGGTACGCAATAGATCGGGAAATACTCGAAGGTGAACCCGTTTCGATGCAGGGTCATCATGCGGCCGCCCGCTTTTTTGTTCTTATCGACCAATAAAACGCGCTTCCCCTGCTTGGCCAGCAATGCGGCGGCTGAAGCGCCACCGGGGCCCGCGCCTACTACGATGATGTCATAGTGGTTGTGCATACCTGCCTCATGGTGTTCTGGGTCCGATCGATTGAGTGATGAATAAACCTGGTATCTAAGGGCTGTTTGACCTTACTCGTTCTTTCATCCAAAATCTAAGCTAGTTCAACATTGTGTTCGCTCCAACTCCAGATGCCATGGGTGGCTCTTGGATTCACCCTCCCTGCGACAGGGAGCGGACTCTCCTGAATCCACCCGTCGTGGGTTCGGCGGGTGGCATGCACCCGCTACCTTACCCACCATGTTTAGCGGGGACTCAGAAGAAATTCTGGGTCCCCGTTTTTGTTCCATGGACTCAATGGGGCACTGGTGGGACACTTCAGAACCCTAGGGCCAAAAACCGATCTCGAATCAAGAGAATAGGGCGGGGATAGCTGATTTCAAGTGGATGAATCGAGGCTCAGTCACCTTTAATTGTCATAATGTTCGTTACCGGGTGTCGACACGAAATGTTGAAACCTTGCTTATTTTACTTATCCTTGGTCGCGCTACCATGATTGGAGCAGCTCCTGCAAGCGAGAGGCCGGCGGAGTATGTGCCGAGGAGAATGAGAATGAGTAATGCCTTGCTCAGCCGAGAGAGAGTCCTCGCAACCCTCGACCATCGCGAGCCCGACGCCGTGCCGATCGACTTCGGCGGAACTCCCGTCACGGGAATCCACGTGAGCTGCGTGGCCGCGCTCCGGAAGCA
>PIVT01000693.1 GCA_003353845.1 Pseudomonadota bacterium
GAATCTGAGGACACCATCGTGTAGGCCTTGAAGAGATCTTTCTGCGGAGCAAACAATCTCGACGCCACCATTCGAACTCGAGAAGATATACGCGTCAGAGTGGAGGCAACTTTCGAGCTCCACACGCAGTACCACGATCCCGTACGGAATTCTTACCAGAAATTTCACTTTCGCAGCGAAATCGAGCCCGGAAAAGACCGGAAGGGATTGATTTTTTTTTGTCATCAGAGGATTCGAACCAGTGACCACGCTCATGCGAAGCAGGGCTCAAACCACCAAGCTAATGGTGAGTTATGAAGAAAACAAATTCAGTACTACTTATACTCCATCTGAGGATCTGTTTTTGTACCGTGTGGTATAGACTAATATAGATGCTAATATTAGCACTAGTCTACTGTACAACTAGGTACTAGGGAGGGTGTTCACCAATTTGAGCCAGTTCCTAAAGTGAGCCAGTACTGTACCAGGAGCATGTATCAAATGGATAATTAGCGATATTTCGCGTTGTATCACAGTACTACTGGCTCAAATTATTCACACCCCACCTTCTGGCTCAAATTGGTGAACTCCCTCCCTAGGTTGCGATATACGCGCGTAAATGACGTAAATTACATGTAAAATGGAAATTTGGCGGCTTTGGGCGTAATTTACGTCATTTACTTAGGACTATACTGTGGATTTCAAGCTAGCC
>PIVT01000694.1 GCA_003353845.1 Pseudomonadota bacterium
TTCGGATCGAACAGGAAAGCATGGAGGCATAGGCCACCCGGGGTTTTGCTGACCATGGCTCGCGACCGCTATCGCTGACGAGCCCCTTCCTCCGCAAGTTCAGAAGATGAAGAAGAGAGAAGACCGCAGACCGCGAGTCGGGGAGCCAAGGCTTCGGCACCGGAGGCTTGTCGCCCGCAATTGTGTGGGTGCGTTTGGCTTCGGCGTGCACGTGGTAAGCATGTCAGCAATGACCCCGGCAGGACTCGAACCTGCAATCCCCGGCTCCGTAGGCCGATGCCTTATCCATTGGGCCACGGGGCCTTCTGGAAAATCAACTTCAGTTGGCCGCCCCATTCTGGAAGAAGCCGCTGCCGCTTTTGTGGTTGCGTTATGACGCAACGCACAGAAGGCCACCGCAGTCTGAGCCCTTTGGGCTAATACATGAAATGCCTCGCGGTCAAACATATCAAGGGCACATGGTGTAGTGGTATCACATCCGCTTCGCATGCGGAAAGCCCTGGGTTCAATCCCCAGTGTGTCCATGATGATTTATCCTTTTGCAACTCACAAACAACCTAGCCTGCTGCCTGGCGTGAATCGTTGAAAATAAATACCGCGTACGCATCGACAATATGAGCGGAGTGGCGCAGTGGTTAGCGTGTTGGGCTCATAACCCAAAGGTCCCTGGATCGAAACCAGGCTCCGCTA
>PIVT01000092.1 GCA_003353845.1 Pseudomonadota bacterium
GACGTACTGCAAGTACGTCTCCGGGGGCCTACGGTCCGAGGTCCGCGAATCTCCAGCACTTTCGACGCTCTCGCTACGGGCTTCATGAATAGTCCGGGCTAAGCTTCCTTCGAGGAGGCAGCATGGGTCCACTGGCGGGAATCAGAATCATAGAGATGGCGGGCATTGGTCCCGGTCCTTTTGCCTGCATGCTCTTGGCCGACATGGGTGCCGAAGTGATTCGCATCGACCGCCCCGGTGCCCTGGACCTGAGCGGCAATCCCGGAGACATCGTCGGCCGCGGCCGACGTTCCATCGCCATCAACTTGAAACAGAAGCAAGGCGTGGAGATGGTGCTGCAGTTGGTGGCCTCGGCCGATGCCCTGATCGAAGGCTTTCGACCCGGCGTGATGGAGAAGTTGGGCCTGGGACCAGAGGTGTGCCTGAAGCGAAACGCCAAGCTGGTGTACGGGCGCATGACGGGTTGGGGGCAAGAAGGACCGCTTTCTCAAGCGGCGGGTCACGACATCAATTACATCGCCATTACGGGAGCCTTGGAGGCCATCGGGCGCAAGGATTCCGGCCCTGTGCCGCCTTTGAACCTGGTGGGAGATTACGCTGGGGGAAGCAGCTACCTGGTGATGGGGTTGTTGGCGGCCTTGTTGGAAGCCAGGAACAGTGGGCAAGGGCAGGTGGTGGACGCGGCCATTAGCGATGGCGTGATCAACCTGATGAGCGCGATTTATGGGTTTAAAGCCTCGGGTATGTGGACGGGCGGGCGCGCGGAAAACTTCCTCGACGGCGGTGCGCATTTCTATGACACCTATGAGTGCAGTGATGGCCGATGGATTTCAGTCGGCTCCATCGAACCTCAGTTCTATGCCTTGTTAGTGGAGAAACTGGAACTGAAATCCGCTGACGGTAAAAGTGAAGAAACGAGTTATGCAGCGCAGCTGGATCGCTCACGCTGGCCCGGGCTGAAAGAGAAAATCAAAGAAATCATCAAAACCAGGACGCAAGCCCAGTGGTGCGAACTCATGGAAGGAAGCGATGTGTGCTTTGGACCTGTGTTGTCCATGGACGAGGCTCCCAACCATCCCCACAATAAGGCGCGCAAAGCTTTCTTCGAACGCGACAGCGTGATGCAGCCTGCGCCCGCGCCCAAATTCAGTCGAACAACCTCCGAGGCAGGAAGAACCTCGGTGGCGGCCGGCGCGGACAGTCGCGAGATCTTGCGGGAGTTGGGTCTGCAGGAAGCCGCCATTGATGAGTTATTTGAGCAGGGTGTAGTGAAGTCATGAAATCGGGTGGTATGTTGCTCAATCTATTTTTAAAGCCCTGAAGCAATTAGGAGAGTTGTATGGCCATTGAAGTCGGCAAGGCCGCCCCGTTGTTCACCCTCAAAGATCAAGCTGGAAACAAGGTCGCGCTGCGCGACCTTCGTGGCAAAAACGTGCTGGTGTACTTTTATCCCAAGGACGACACCCCGGGCTGCACCAAGGAAGCCGAAGGCTTTCGCGATTTGCACAAGGCGTTCAATAAATCGGATACCGTCATTTTGGGTATCTCTCCCGACGGCGAAGAGTCACATCAGGAGTTCGTCAAGAAATACAAACTCCCTTTCAGTTTGCTTTGCGATCCCAGCAAGAAGGTCATGGAAAAGTACGAGGCTTATGGGGAGAAGATGATGTACGGAAAAATTAAAATCGGTGTCATTCGCTCCACGGTATGGGTCGGGCCCGATGGCAAGGTGGTGAAGCACTGGCGCAAGGTACCCAAGGCGGCGGATCATCCGCAGAAAGCCTTGGAGTGCATTACCGCGTAAGACTTGCAAAACGAGTTGAATGCAAAAGCGGGCACAAGGAAGAATCCTTGTGCCCGCTTTTTATTCTGTCTTGTCGGTCCTGTCTGGGCGACGCCTTACTTGGCGTGCTTGGACAAGTAGGCAGCCACACCCTCAGCCGAAGGGGTCATGGCCTCTTCGCCTTCTCGCCAGTTGGCGGGACAAACTTCGCCGTGCTTTTCGTGGTACTGCAAGGCATCCAGCATGCGCAGGGCCTCGTCGACGCTGCGGCCCAAGGGCAGGTCGTTCACGACGGCGTGGCGGATGATGCCCTTGTCGTCGATGAGGAAGAGACCGCGCAGGGAGACGGCATTGTCAAAAAGTACGCCGTAGGAGCGGGCGATGTCCTTGGTGATGTCGGCGACCAAGGGGTACTGGATGTCGCCGATACCGCCGTTTTCAATAGCGGTGTTCTTCCAGGCGAAGTGGCTGAACTTGGAGTCCACGGACACGCCGATGAGTTCGCAGTTCTTCTTCTTGAACTCTTCGACCTTGGCATTGAAGGCGAGAATTTCTGAAGGGCAAACAAAGGTGAAGTCCAAGGGGTAGAAGAACAGTACGACAAACTTGCCCTTCAACGCGGAGAGGGTGATCTCACCGAAGGTGTTATTGGCCAAGACGGCTTCGGCCGTAAAATCGGGTGCTGGCTGAGTTACGAGAGTGCTCATATTGTTATTCCTTCCTGATGGTTTGGTAAGAGTTGCTTGCAAAAGCAGGGGCAACGCTTGTCACCCCTTGAATCTTCAAGGTGCGGGACAGTATTCAGGATGTTTTCGAATAAGTAAAATCGATAATGCTTATTGTCTCATAGACAAAATCGATGATAAATCCAATGTTGATTGATGAATCCGATGAACAGGGTTCGGGGCGTGAGCGGCGTTTCTGGTTTCAGGTGAACTCCACCACGGAGACGTCGCGGCTGTGGATGTCCCGCAACTCCTTGGGCAAGGCAGAGAGGATTTCTTCTTCCAGGGCGGTCAGGACCCGCTCGCGCAGGCAACTGCGCGCATAGACCAAACTGACCTCTCTCGTGGGCACAGGATTGATGAATTCCCGTACCAGTTTTTTGCGGGGGCTGGCCAATTGATCCACGGCCAGGTGGGGGAGAATGGTGTAGCCCGAGCTGGTGAGGGCCATGTTCTTGAGTGTCTCCAGATTTCCGCTGTCGAAGCGAATATTGGTCTCGCGGCCCTCGCTGCGACTCTGGTTCTCAGCACAAATATTCAGCACCTGGTCGCGCAGGCAATTGCCCTCGTTGAGCAGCCAGATCTCTTGAATATCCAAGTCGGCTTCGCGCACTTTCTTCTTCTTGGACAAGGGGTGTTCGGGTGCCACGAATAGATAAAAGGGCTCATAAAACAGCACCTTTTCCATGAGGGAGCGTTCATTCAGGGGGGTGGCCAACAAACCGGCATCGACTTCATCCTCGGCCAGCAGGTCAATGATCTCTTCCGTGGTGCGTTCTTCAATCACCAGGTTCACCATGGGATATTTTTTGACGAAGCCCTGCAGGAACAAGGGCAGGATGTAGGTGCTGAGCGTGGGGATCACGGCCAGACGGAAGTCCCCGCTGACCTCGTCGCGCGAGTGCTCCACGATGTCGTAGAGACGCTTTTCCTCACGGATGACGCTGCGCGCCTGCTCGATGACCCGTTCCCCTTCGGCCGTGGTGAGGATGGGGCTGCGCGAGCGATCAAAGAGGATGATGCCCAGTTCCTCTTCTAGTTTCTGCACCTGCATGGAGAGGGTGGGTTGGGTGATAAAGCAAGCCTTGGCCGCTTTGCCGAAGTGGCGGTACTTGGCCACGGCCAGAATGTATTCCAGTTGGGTGAGTGTCATGGCGCTTCTCGGGGTCCTTTGATAGATCGAATGTATCGATCATAGCAAAAAAATCATCGAGAAACTCTATTGGTAGAAAAGCTCCGAAATCAGGCGGCACCCCAGCGAAGAGCCAAAAAGAAAAGGGTTGCCGCACGAATGCGATAAGCCTCTTCGCGTTCGTCTCAGAGTTTCTCGATGCAGTCGGGGCAGAGCCAGGCACGCTTGTGATGTTGAGCATCGCTCAAACCAGAGAAGCCCGTTTGGCCACGCTCGATCTCGGTTCCGCAACGTGAGCAACTCACTGACTGGTGAAGGACCAACTCGTTCCAGGCATAGACATGGGATAGATCCTTTGCATCGGCCTTGGGGGCGTCAGCTTCGTCAGGCACTGCTTGCTCATCGCGACTGGAAGCGGCTATGCGCTGGGCACTGCGCTGAACCGTCTTTGCCAATTGGACCGAGTCGCTTACGATTTGATCGACATTCTCCACCACGCCATCGACGAGTTCAAACGTATCTTCCAGCACATTGCGAATGAGATGCGAAACCGTGAGGCGCTGGCGGCGGGCTGCATCCTTTAGCGTCGTCTCTAAATCTTGGGGGACACGGGTTTGGACGACTCGATCTTTGCGTTCTGGATCGGGTTGTTTGGCAGGGGTCTTTGCTGCCTTTGGGGTTGCTTTCTTTGTTGTCTTCTTTCGTACGGCCATAGATCACATTGTAGTACAAATCGGGCTGGCTGGGGCGCTGAATTTGCAAAATACAGAGAAAGAAGGCAGGTCTCCGTGGTCCGTAGCCAACTTTCTGTAATAAAACGTCATATAATGTATTACATTGTCTGCGGTTCATGCTATACTGCACTTGGTTTATGGAGCAAGATCACACACAAGGAAAGGCCTCCATGGATCAGACTGCGGAAAGCCTTTCCGGGGAGAAACAGGATGACTGACGAGAAAGAAATTGCTGAATTGGTGGAGAAGGTAGTGGACAAAGGCGCGACCACGGCGGAGGAGATTCATCGTGAAGTTGTGGGTCTCCCCATCAAGGTTTTGGAGGGCTTGGGTCTGTTTGAGAATACGACAGAAGATGTCAAGAAGATTCAAGACGTATCCATCGGCGCTGTCTACGATTTGATCCGAGACATCAACCACAAAGTCGGCAGCATGGCGACCGAGATACTCGGGAAGGATGAGGAAGAAGGCGACAAGTAGAGAGAGTGTGAGTGGTGGGAAGGTTTCTGCTTGAAAGATATGGGCAGAATCCTTCTCTCTCAATTTTGCTAAAACAAATCTAATCCCCCCCAAAAAAAAAGAAAAGAGCAGCGCGATCCCCTGCGCTTGTGAAAGAGCGCGGCATGGCTGTACCCTAACCCTCATGTCAAGCCACGTGTCCGCCCCGGACCTCTCGCCTTTGCTTACCGCTATTCCGGCACCCGATGCCGAGAATATTACCTTGCGCGTGGATCGTTCCGCTGAGCGGGCCCTGCGCAAGCGCCACCCCTGGTTGTTTGAAGACGGTATTCGCGAACAACAGCGCGAAGGCCGGGCAGGGGACCACGCGGTCATCTTTGATCGCAATCGAAACTTTCTGGCCATCGGCTTGTACGATCCGGGTTCTTCCATTCGCGTGCGCATTCTGCACGCGGGCAAGCCGACGCCCGTGGATGCCGATTTTTTTCGCAAACGTTTTCGAAAATTGGCGGCGCTACGTGAGCCCTTGATCAAAAAAGGCACGGATGGTTACCGCCTGATCAATGGCGAAAACGAAGGCATGCCCGGGTTTACGCTAGATCGTTATGCGGACAGCTTGGTGCTCAAGCTCTACACGCCCGCCTGGCTGCCCCATTTATCCCTGTTGATTCCCCTGTTACTCGAAGTGCAACCCGCCGAGCGCCTGGTGCTGCGCCTGAGTCGAGAAGTGATGCAGCGCAAAGATGAACTCTTTGGTTTGAGCGACGGGACGATCCTCTGTGGCCCGGAATTGGCGGGCCCGGTTCTTTTCCGGGAAAACGGATTGACCTTCGAGTGCGATCCCTTGCGCGGGCAAAAGACGGGCTTCTTTTTAGACCAGCGCGAAAATCGCGAGCGTGTCGGGAATCTGGCTTGTGGCAAAGAGGTGCTCAACGTTTTTTCGTACACGGGCGGCTTCTCTTTGTATGCAGCGCGGGGAGGAGCGAAGAAAGTAGTGAGTCTGGACATCAGTAAGCCCGCTCTGGCGGCGGCCGAGCGCAACTTTGCCTTGAATCGGGCTGAGTCCCAGGTGAGGGCGACCAAGCACGAGATCCTGCTGGCCGATGCATTTAAGGGCTTGCAGGAACTGGCGGAGCAAAAGCGGCGTTTTGACTTGGTGATCATTGATCCGCCGTCTTTTGCCAAGAAACAGTCCGAGGTGAAAAATGCCTTGGCGGCCTACGAGCGCTTGGTTCGATTGGGGATCCGGGTGCTGCGCTCGGGCGGACACCTGGTGATGGCCTCTTGTTCGGCACGAGTGAGCGCTGAAGAGTTTTTCAACGTCGTTCATGATGCGGCGCAAAAAGTCGGACGTCCCATTGATGAGGTAAGTCGCAGCGGACATGCCGTGGATCATCCGGTGGGTTTTCCAGAGGGCGAATATTTAAAATGCCTGTTTGGGATCGTGGCCTAACCGGGTTCGCGCAGGGTGACAAACTCTTCTGCTGAAGTGGGATGAATCCCCAGGGTGGAATCGAAATCTTTCTTGGTAGCCCCACACTTGATGGCCACGGCAAAGCCTTGCACGATCTCACCGGCCTCGGGCCCCACCATGTGTAGCCCCACCACGCGGTCACTCTTCTTGTCGACAATGAGCTTCATGAAGGTTTTTTCCTGACTGTCGGTGAGGGTGTTGCGCAGGGAACGGAAGCTGGAGCGGTAGATGTCCACCGCTCCAAACTCTTCGCGCGCTTGTGCTTCTGTGAGCCCCACGGTGCCTATGGGGGGCTGACTGAAGACCGCGGCGGGAACATTGCTGTGCACTGGATTCATGGGTGTGTTGTTAAACAGGGTATTGGCCAGGCACACCCCCTCGTGAATGGCCACGGGTGTGAGATTCATGCGATCCGTGACATCGCCAATGGCGTAAATATTGGGCACGTTGCTGCGCGAGGTTTCGTCCACGGCAATGGCGCCCTTGTCGTTGAGTTTGACGCCGGCGTTCTCCAGTCCCAGATTCTCCGTCAGCGGCACACGCCCCGTGGCAAAGAGAATCTGGTCTGCAGAAAGCTGCGAACCGTCTGTCAGGGTGGCGCAAAATTCGCTGTCTGTTTTTTCGATGGACACCACGTTGAGATCGAAGCGCAGGTCGATGTCGCGCTTGCGAATTTCTTCAGCCAAATGGGCGCGCACATCATCGTCGAAGCCGCGCAAGAAGAGGGGGCCGCGATACAGTTGAATGACCTCGCTGCCCAAGCCATTCAAGATACACGCAAATTCTACGGCGATGTAGCCGCCACCCACGATGAGAATGCGCTGCGGTTGTTCTTCGAGGTGGAAGGCTTCGTTGGAGCTGATGGCGTGTTCAATGCCCGGAATGTCGGGCATGTTCGGCCAACTGCCTGTGGCAATGAGAATATTTTTGGCTGTGTAGCGTTGGCCAGCGACTTCCACGCTGTGTGCATCGACAATGCGTGCGTGGCCTTGGATGTGCTGCACACCAGTATTGTCCAACAGGCCTTGATAGATCCCGTTGAGGCGTTGAATTTCGCCATCCTTGTTTTTAATGAAGGTCTTCCAATCGAAGCGGGTTTCGCCGAGGCTCCAACCGAAACCTTGCTGCGCTACATGAAAGTCTTCCGCAAAATGAGAAGCGTAGACCAGGAGTTTCTTGGGGATGCAGCCGACGTTGACGCAGGTACCGCCCAGGTAACGTTCCTCGGCCACCGCTACGCGCGCACCGAAGCCAGCTGAAAATCGTGCTGCGCGCACGCCACCCGATCCCGCACCAATCACAAAGAGATCGAAATCGAAATCAGACATGGGCTGTAGCTCTCCTTATCGGCTGTGTGCCTCCACTCGAAACGGCTCTAGTGTACCCCCTCCCGAGTGAAATTTCGCGGGAGAGGGTACAGACAGCTGCGAGAGCCGATGTTTGCCCTAGAACTTCGCGCTGAGTTTCAGGTAGAAACTGCGACCGGGCTCGATCAGGCGCACTCCCGAGGAGAAGGGATTGCGCAGGTAGCTCAAGTGCGTTTTGTACTCGCGATCAAAGACGTTGCGCACGCCGGCGTCCAGTTGGAAATTCTCACCGACATTGGCTCCCATTCGGAAGTTGGCAATGCTCCAACTGGAGGTCTTGCTTTCGTTGAGATCACTGTCCACATCATTTTGGTCATTGGCCATTTCGGCTTCCAGTTCGGCGTAGAACTTCTGGTCCTTTTTGACGCGCAGGCCGACGCGACCGTGCAGTGGTGGAATTTCTGCCAGGTCACGATCCTGAATGAGATCGTTGCGATCCTTGCGACCGCGCACAAACTCGGCGTCGCCGTACAGGGAAAACAAACTGGTGAGTATGTAGGTGGCTTGCAACTCGGCGCCGTAGAGATCGGCGTCGGTATTGTCGTAGGTGGTCGCGTCATTGCTGGCCACCATGCCCACTCCCGTGGAGGATTTTTGAACCAGGGCTACGTAGTCGTCGACGTGACTGACAAAGGCCGTGGCTGAGGTGTAGAGGCGTTTCCCATTGAAGGTGACCCCCAGATCGAACTCGTGATTCTTTTCGGGCTTCAAGGTGGGGTTGCCCATCCAATTGGGCCCGGTCATGGTGCCGCGTGCCACGTAGCGCTCCAAGGCGTCGGGCATGCGCACGCCGCGTCCCAAACCTGCGAACAGCGAATACTGGTCCGATGCCTCCCAGGTCAGGCGGATGTTCCCACTCACCTCGGTGTCGTCGCTATTGTCTTTGCTGCCCGACCAATAATCGTCATAGGCGACGCCCATGCCCGGTGCACCCGTGGGCGCTTCTCCAGCTTCGATTTCTGAGTAATCCACGCGCAACCCGGTGTTGAGAGTGAGGTCGTGGGGGAGGTCGCGTTCGTAGTCGAGGAAGAGGCCCGCATTCTCTTGCGTGGTATCGGGGATCATATTTTGCGCGATGACAGGGTTCATCATCATTTGCATGCGACTGGTAATATCCCAATCGCGCTCCATGTAATCCACACCACTGGTGAGGGTGCCGCCCAGGGCCGCGAACTCTGCGTGAAAACGCGCACCGGCGGTGGAAGAGTCGGCCTCGGAGTCCATGCCCATCATGTTGGCGCGTTTGTCATTGTCCATGTCGTGGTCAGCATCATCCCAGTGTATGGCGAAGTGCAGTTTTGTGAGGCCAGGTAGAACATTGTCTTCCTTCTGAACGTCCCAGTCGTAGTTCAAGGCCGCACGCAGGGTTTCATCCTTGGTCGCGTCCATGACCAAGTAGGGGTAGATCACATCGCTGGCATGTTGGCGGGAGACTGAGAGGCCTACTTTGTGTCCATCTTGGGGCTTTAGGATGATTTTGCTCCAAAGGTTATTGGCTTCGAAGGCTTTGTCGCGGATGGCATCCTGGCGGTAGCGATTGGGATCAGCGGCGTCGTAAATTTCGGTAATGCGGTCGCCACCACCGGTTTTATAGGGGTCGCCCTGACGGAAGGCGCCACCCACGAGCCCGCTTATTTTTTCTCCGCCGTGCGAAAGGCTGCCCGCGACGTCTTGGTGATCGAAGGAGGCGGCACCGAGTTTCAAGCTGCCATGAGTGCCTTCCTTGGGGTCTTTGGTGCGCAGTCGCACAAGGCCGCCCATGGAGCCCGGGTTGCGCACATCAAAGGGGCCCTTCACCAATTCGAGTTCTTCAATTTCCGATGGGTCTACCTGAAGGATGGGCGGGTCCATGCGGTTGGAGCAGGCCCCGTGCACCTTCTGGTCGTCGATGACCAGGTTGAGCCGATCCTTGGTGAACCCGCGCAGCACGAGATCATTGGCGTAACCGCCTTTGCGAATGATGGACACGCCTGGCACAGCCTTCAGTGCTTCGCCCGCGTCAACGGGGGCACCGAGCCAAAGAGTTTCGGCGTCGAAGTAGGTGTCCGAGCCCCGGGTCTTCCCGATGATGGTAATTTGCTCGGGCAACTCGCGATCGGGTGCCGAGACATCAGGCAACGCCTCGTCGTTTTCGGCGAGAACGGTTTCGGATGCCTCGCTCACTTCGTCCTCAGTCGCAAAGGAAGGCGCGGGTAGGAGGGAAAGGGTTAGAGATATGGATAGTGCTGTTGTAATCAAGATGTTCTGAAACTGCATCGAATTCCTCAGATTCGCGCACGGCGTGTGCGCGAATCCACAGTGGAGCCCGACGGGAGGGGATAAACCTTCCCTCCCATTGGATCCTTGGATCTAAGTCAAATCATGGGTTTCGGACGAGCTGGTCCCCGTGCTGGGGCGGGCGCGTCCGTGATGGCCTGCAGCGATGTGCAGGCTGAGTGTCAGGCAGACTTGGGAACGTGATCGATGCGTGTGGGGTTGAGTGGGATGAGCGCAGGTTGGTAATCAAACAAGCGTGTCTCAGGTGGAATGATCCAGGCCGGGCTGCGCTTGGCGAGGAGTGCCTGGCCCAAGGGCGCGATGGGTGTGGCGGGCGCACTGCCATCGCTGCAACCACAGGGGCACAGCGGGCGAAGCTGGAGCAGGCGTGCGGGAACTTTTGGTTTGTGGTCATCGCAGTGCATCATGTCCACGTTTTTGTGGGCATGGAATTGGGCTGGGCTCGTCAGGCTGTTCAGCGTCTGATTGGCGTGCAGACCCTGTGCGAGCAGGGTCGCGCTCAGAACGGTGGTGACCAGCAAGGCTGAAAGGCTGCGCAGCAAAATCATAGGCAGGCCAAGCTAGGGGATGGCTCTACGGGAGGCCATGGGACAGATTGTCATACCCCCGGTTTCCCCGGAAAGGTAAGGTGAAACCCTTGGTTCATTTCTTGGAATTGAGGGGTGTAACGCTGTAAACTCTATAAAATAAAGAGTTTTTTATTTTCGCTTGGGTTTTCAAAAGCGATTTCCGAAAAACGCGTCTCGGGACTTGAAGAAACTGTTGGATGACTACATAATTGAGCCCGCATCATTCTTGGAGCGGGCTCTAAGAATTTCGATTATTGGCTGGTCAGTTCTTTTTTTTGGGTGGAAATCAATTTGAGTGAAATGGTGCCAGCGGTGAACCCGGCTGAAGAGGTCGACTCCATAGAGATGGAAGAAGTCGGCCCGGCTGCGGAAGGCCGTCGCGAGCGTAAAAAGCGTGAAATGCGCGAACGCATTTACGAAACCGCGCGTTTACTCTTCCTTGAACATGGTTTTGATGCGACTACCGTCGAGCAAATTGCCGAGACCGCGGACATCGCGCAGGCAACCTTCTTTAATTACTTCCCGAGCAAGGCGGCTGTACTGCGCGTCATGACGCGTGAGGTCTCTGAACAGATGGAAGTGCTGGTGGATCACCAGCTGGCGCACACGGCGACCGCGCAGCAGCGCATTGCGGGTTTTGCCGAGCATGTGGCCCTGGGTATTGAACACGCCAAGAGTCTGGCGCGTGAAATTTTGTTGGAGTTGATGCGAGCGGGAAGTCACACGGGTGAAGCCATTCCTTATCTCACTCAAGTGCAAGAACCGTTTTCGCGCATCATCTGCGAAGGGCAGGAGAAAGGTCAAGTTCGAAATGACCTGGACGCGGTCTTCTTGACGGAGATGGTGCTGGGTGCGCTCAACATGGCCCTGATTGGCTGGTTGAACAACCCCGAGTACCCCCTGAAGGAAAAGCTCTTACAAGCGACAGAGTTTATCGGTGAGGCCATTGAGCCGCGCGGTATGCATTAGGTTTTGGTTTAAAGGTTAGAAGGTTTTTTGGGAAATTTTTAGAAGGTGATGATTATGGAGGAGCGACGATGAAAGCTCAGCTCGTCAAAGGCGTAGATGCGAATGCTCTACTCGATGTGAATAATAAGGTGTGGAGTTCTGTGGGTGCAGAAACCATCAGCTTGGAAGGTACGCCCATCGGCATTCAGCCCACGGAAATTATCCGCACGACTTGGGCGGATAAAAAGATCGGTGCGGTGGGCAGTGTGCAAGCACAAGCCGCCCACAATGGCGAGGCCCTGGCCTTCCGCTTGGAATGGCCCCTGGCCAAGTCCAGCACGACTCATGGAGACAATACCTCCTG
>PIVT01000695.1 GCA_003353845.1 Pseudomonadota bacterium
GAGGAGTGCCGAGTTCAGAGCGCGCCTGAAAAACACTGTCGTGATGAACCCCGAAGAACCATGGCTCAAGGCGGTCCCCGTGTACCCACGCGAGGGAGCACTGAACGACCTCTAGGCAGCCCAGAAGGCGGCGCTGTCCAACATGGACGCGGGCAACATCAAGACGTTCAAGATGCGCTTCCGCAGCAGGAAGGCTCCCTCGTGCAGCGTGAACATCAGCGGCGACGCGGGAGCCCACTTCGACTACGATGCCGCGGGTGGAAAACCCTGCTACGCACCATTCTACACAGTCGCGCTCGGGAAACAAGGCATCCGCATGAAGAAGTCGAAGCACCTGAAAGACCTCGGTGTAAGACCGACACACGACATGAGTGTACCGTACACGCGATGAAAAGTATTGGCTGTGCGTACAGACGGAACTGCCCGAACGGATCTCACGATGCTTCCGCGGCGACGAGAGGGCCGGGGTGGTAGCGCTGGATCCAGGCGTGCGCACCTTCATGACTGCATTCGGCACCGATGACCGCGCGCACGAAATCGGCGGCAGTGCCGACCTGCAGCAACTCTGCAGGATCGGGCACATCATCGACAAGAATCTGAGAAAGATCGACCAACTGCATCCCAAAAGAAAGGAGGCGAGTGAAGCCGAACCCACACCGAAAACCAAGGAGGGGGAGGCCAAGCGT
>PIVT01000696.1 GCA_003353845.1 Pseudomonadota bacterium
AATCATAGGTACTATAGATACATAATTGTAGTACCATCAACATCGAGTCGAAAGCTTCTACCCTGTAGCTCATCCGCCGTCCGGGAGGCCTCCAGATCAGGGCGAGGGAGATTGTCTAGTGTGCATCGGGAGCCCGAAAGCGCGCAGGCACTGCCGCGAAGTCCCGGTGGTGGTGGACAGGCTGTGTGCAGCCGGGCGGGCGGGTGGGGGCGAAAAACAGCCCCACACACACCACCGTGAAAACAGGCGCTCTCGGAACGCGCATCTCTCAAAACCAACGCCAACGCTCTTCAACAAAGAGATCCCCAAGCCTCCGCCCCTCACACCTGACAGCGACAACCGAAAACACTTGAGTCTCGCACTGCTTCTCCTCTATTTTCCTTTCGCCCAAAATGAACTTTCGCCGAACGAGCCGACGCCCCGACTAACGCCAAATCCTGAACCCGAGCCAAGCCCCGCTCGCCCAATGAGGGCTCCCCTTTCACCCTTTCTTCCAGCACGCGGCAGGCCTCGGGCCCTCGCTTCCCTTCTGTGCACGAGTGTCGTCTGTAGAAAAAGCGTTCCTTCCATGAACTTCGACGCCCCAGAGACAAAAAAGCGGTCGGTGTGTGTGATTGGTGCATGTGCTGTGTGGCAGTTAGACATTTGCGTGTGGGTTGTGTGCTTCGACTTCCAACACCATGCT
>PIVT01000697.1 GCA_003353845.1 Pseudomonadota bacterium
CCATTTCCGTCAAGAAAATCCGAAGCAGGGGGCTAGCCGCGTTCGGTATGAGGCCTACAAAGACCTGACGAATTTCGCGGAACTCCACGCTCTCCGGGGGCGGATCCTTCCCGATGGATCAGCAGTAATGACGATGGGTGCTCGACGGGGTGATTTCATTAATGACGTCTGCCGGGGCTACGTGACATTTCGAAGCAATGTAGACCCCCCGTCGGTGGCCACAGTGGGGTCACGACCTAACGAGGGGTCTGCTGGTCCGGAATCTGCCAATGTCCTTGAGGTTCCGCCGGAAGATCCTCTTCCCGATTCAACGAAGGGTGGTTCTTCATCAGAGCCAGTTTTGGGTACAGTACCGGGTGTCGAGCCGGCCGATCAAGGCTGGGCCCAAAGACTTCGCCCTCGCAGAAATCTGAAGGTACGGGCAGCAGTGGCCTTACTATCCGCGGGCGCATCGGTACTCACGGCAGGAGAGACAATTCTACACTCGGCCATGATGCGATGGAATGGTCCGAATGCAACTCGGTCACCACGGTCAGACTCCAATCAGGGTGTCTATCCAGCTTACTTGGTACAAGCGGCGGTCTCAGAAACGCTCACTTCGCAGGGAGGTGCGTCTTTAGACGATGCGTTGAGTGTATCTATGTCACCTGAGTCTAGAGACGGATTGGGTATGACGGTACTGCC
>PIVT01000698.1 GCA_003353845.1 Pseudomonadota bacterium
CTGAGGCGGTACGGGGACTTAAGCTTGGCCGGCTTCTGCGATGCCGGGCCCTTGTGGGGCCGCACAACGCGCGAGGCCCCGGCCTTGACGAGGGCGCGCCCGCGCTTCGAGATGTTCGACACGTCGCAGGGCGCGCCGGCCTTGGTCTTGGCCTCGAGTGCCGTGAGCCAATTCATGAACTGCGCAACGGGGGCGGGGGGGTGGAGGGAACAGGCGTGGGTGAAAATTAGCAAACGAAATCATCACGAATGGTAGGGTACGAGTACTCACATATTCGACGGCAGCGTCGTCGCGCGTGTCCGTCACGGGCCGGCCCTGGGCGCTCATGGTTGTTACGGATGATGCGAGGCTTCGGGCGACAAGCAGGAAGGTCAGGAAGACCCTCCACGGGGTCATGGGCTGCACCTAAGGGGCAACAGGAATAAGTCCCAAAAATGAGGTATGATGCGCCGTTGAACATTGTGAAGGGCCAACATCACCTCGCGACGCCGGAGTTGGACCGCTGGAAAGCTGCACAGCAGGGGTACGCAGCGGTACTCCGCTCGCTGACCGACACTCAAAAATGGACCCATGAACCAAAAACAACCACATTAATCATTGGTTGAGGACTATATATATTCCCGACAGATTTAGCGTTTGTGCTGATATAGAAGATCATGGTCTTTGGTCTTGCTTCCGTCGGG
>PIVT01000026.1 GCA_003353845.1 Pseudomonadota bacterium
GGCGGCAGGTGCGGAAAAAGCATTGGCCGTGCGCGAGTCCCACGATCCCGCACAGTTTTACGATCTTCACTTCGCCGATTTCATGTCCGATCCCATAGGTTCAGTGAAAAAGATTTACGCGCATTTCGATCAGGAGTTGTCGGAAGAAGGGGAGCGTTGCTTGCAAGATTGGCAGGAAAATCATCCCCAGCACAAGCACGGTAAGCACGGTTACTCCGATGAGATTGGTTTCACACGCGAGGACATCTGGAAGCGATTCGGAGCCTACATGGATGGCTGCGGGTTGAAGCGGGAGATGTAGGGTCAGCTCTACGCTTTAGAGGAGGTGACTTCCTCAATGCTGTAGACGCAGCGTCGACTGCCGTCCAGCTGATGTTCCGTTCGCTCAACGCGAACCGTCTCTCCGAGCAGCTCCTGAAACAACAGGACTTCCCAAGCACAGAACCCTTCACAGGTCTGTGCGGCTTCACGGATGGGGCAGTGGTTCTCGCTGACGACCCAGTGGCCGTCTTCTTTCTCCGCGAATTCTGCCAGGTAGCCATCTTGATTGCGAAGCTCCGTCAGCGCTCGAATGCGTTCGCCCATAGAGATGCTGGGATCGGGCATGCGCTTGCGATAGCGGGCCAGCATTTGGCGGCTGCGTCCTTCGACGACGCGCTCCACACCACTGGGGCCAAAATTTTCACTGACGGAAAGCAGTAAGTCGGAAACGAGGTTGCTGTGTTGGTCCGGGTATTTTTGTTGCGCCGTCTCTGTCAGGCGCCAACGGTGTACCGGTCGACCGACGGCTTGTCTTTCCTCGTCGAATTGAAGCATGCCGTCTTGAGTGAGGCTTTGAAGGTGTTGTCGAACGGCCACTACCGTAATGTCGATTCTCTTTGCAAGCTCGGCTGCGGTCTGCGGGCCTTTCCACTTCAACAGATCTAAAATTCTTTGGCGAGATGGAGTCACTTCATTGCTCTTTTCGAAAACTTAAGGGTCCGCATCTTCATAGGATTACACAGTATGGCGTGCTTCTCTGAACCCGGCTGCTCTTGATGTTGCGGCAAGATGACGCATCGATTGCAAATAAGAACCTGATGGGATGGAGGGTTGACCGGTGCCCGGATTATATTACACCGCTATATTGCAGTTCAGCGGGTTCAGGTTGCCAGCGCAGGCCGCCAGCAGCTCTTTGAGCCGAGTCCATTCGATTACAAGTAAAGTGGAATCTATTCTCCTATGAACCAGCCGAACCAGTCGAACCCGTCTTCCGTGAACCCGTCTCCTATCGATTATGACCTTCGCGTGGTGCGTCAATTTACCGTAATGACGGTGGTTTGGGGCATTGTCGGCATGTTGGTCGGCGTGATTATCGCCGCGCAGCTGGCTTGGCCTGAACTCAATTTTGATCTGCCCTGGTTCAGTTACGGACGCCTGCGTCCCCTACACACCAATGCGGTCATTTTTGCCTTCGGGGGCTGCGGCCTGTTTGGGACTTCCTACTACGTGGTGCAGCGCACCTGCCAGGCCAGCCTCTTTGCTCCGAAATTGGCTGCTTTTACCTTCTGGGGTTGGCAGGCCATCATCGTGGCTGCAGTCATTACTCTTCCCCTTGGATACACGGCCTCCAAGGAATACGCCGAGCTGGAATGGCCCATTGATATCGCCATTACGGTGGTCTGGGTCAGTTACGCCATCGTTTTCTTTGGCACCATCGCCAAGCGGCGCACCTCACACATTTATGTGGCGAATTGGTTTTACGGGGCCTTCATCATTGCCGTGGCGCTCTTGCATATCATCAACAGTATGGAAATCCCCGTCTCCGCACTGAAATCCTATTCGATTTATGCAGGTACCGTGGATGCCATGGTGCAGTGGTGGTACGGCCACAACGCCGTGGGCTTCTTCTTGACCGCGGGCTTCCTGGGCATGATGTACTACTTCGTTCCCAAGCAGACGGGTCGCCCTATCTTCTCGTACCGGCTTTCCATCGTTCATTTCTGGTCCCTCATTGGCATCTATATGTGGGCGGGGCCGCACCATTTACACTACACGGCCTTGCCTGATTGGGCGCAGTCGGTGGGCATGGTTTTCTCGCTGATTCTCTTTGCTCCTTCATGGGGTGGAATGATTAACGGTTTGATGACCCTGGCGGGTGCTTGGGAAAAATTGCGCACCGATCCCATTCTGCGTTTCATGGTGGTCTCCCTCACGTTCTACGGCATGTCGACCTTCGAAGGGCCTATGATGGCCATCAAGACGGTGAATTCCCTTTCCCACTATACCGATTGGACCATCGGACACGTCCATGTCGGTGCCTTGGGCTGGGTGGCCATGATGACCATTGGCTCTACCTATTCCTTGATCCCCCGTATTTTCAACCGCAGTGAGATGCACAGCGTGGGACTCGTGAATGCACATTTCTGGTTGGCCACCCTGGGCACGGTGTTCTACGCCGTCTCTATGTGGATCGCGGGTGTGATGCAGGGGCTGATGTGGCGTGCCGTCAATGAGGATGGAACGCTCACCTACAGCTTTACGCAGGCCCTGGACGCGACCTGGCCCTATTACGTGGGTCGCTTGTTGGGAGGCGTGCTCTTCCTCACCGGTATGCTGCTCATGGCTTACAACACCTACAAAACCATC
This sequence comes from Pseudomonadota bacterium, assembly GCA_003353845.1. Taxonomy (GTDB): domain Bacteria; phylum Myxococcota_A; class UBA9160; order UBA9160; family JADFDR01; genus GLO-12. The sequence continues at coordinate 2,629 of PIVT01000026.1, forward strand.
AGAGGGTCGGAACTCGCCTCTACTGATAACACGGCTCAGGCAGCATAGGAGGGCGGATGATGCGACACGAAGACATCGAAAAGAATCTGCCCCTCATGATCATTCTCATACTCGTCGTATTGAGTTTTGGTGGGCTTACTGAAATTGTTCCGCTCTTATTCCAGAAAGAGCTCACGGAGCCCATCGCGGGCTTGAAGCCACTGCCGGCCTTGGAACTCGAAGGTCGTGATCTCTTCATTCGCGAGGGTTGTTACAACTGTCATTCTCAAATGATAAGGCCGTTGCGTGCCGAAACCGAGCGCTACGGGCACTATTCGGTCGCGGGAGAGTCGGTGTACGAGCACCCTTTTCTCTGGGGTTCCAAGCGAACGGGTCCGGATCTGGCGCGCGTAGGCGGGCGCTACAGTGATGAGTGGCACCGCACCCACCTGAAGAATCCACGTGACGTAGTGCCGGAATCGAACATGCCGTCTTACCCCTGGTTTTTTGAGAACACGCTCACGGGAGAGCTGACCGGAAGGAAAATGTCCGCCTTGCGGAAAGTGGGTGTTCCCTACACCGATGAAGATATCGCGGGCGCTGAAGCCAGCGTTAAGGGGAAGACCGAGATCGAAGCCATTGTCGCGTACTTGCAACAATTGGGCACGCACCTCAAGGGGGCGCGCTGATGGATGTGAATACAGTGCGTGCAGTGTTTACCTTGTTGGCATTGTTGGCCTTTGTCGCTGTTGTGATTTGGGCGTATAGCTCGAAAAACAAAGAGCGCTTTGAAAAAGATGCTTTGCTCCCCTTTGCAGATGAAGGGGTAGAAACACCTCCTCCTAGAGAGACGTCGAGATGAGTGATTTCTGGAGCATTTACATCATTCTGTTTGTCGTCATCAATATTGCCGGCAATGCCTGGATTTTATTTGCGCTGCGCAAGAATCCCGAAGAGTCGGTTGAGGAAGGCGAAGAACTCGCGCACGAGTTTGATGGGATCCGAGAACTCAACAACCCGCTCCCGCGTTGGTGGCTGTGGGTGTTCGCTGGGAGTATCCTCTATGCCATCGGCTATTTGATTTTATATCCCGGGCTGGGGAAGTATCCCGGTGTATTGGGTTGGACTTCCATCGGCCAGTTTGAAGAAGAGATGGCGCAAGCCGAGGCACGCTATGGCCCTCTTCTGAAAGAGTACGCCGCGGCTTCCATCCCGGATTTGTTGGATGACAAGCGCGCTGTGGCCATGGGGGGGCGACTCTTTGCCAATCATTGCGCGGCCTGTCACGGTTCGGATGCCCGCGGTGGAAAAGGTTATCCCAACTTGACCGACGGAGCGTGGTTGTATGGAGGGGAGCCCGCCACCATCGAACAGACGATTCTCTACGGGCGCAATGGCATGATGCCACCCATGGGTGCGGCCATTGGCGGAGAAGAAGTCGTTACGAAAGTCGCGGAATACGTGTTGAGTCTGAGCGGGCGAGAGCACGACGCCGAGTTGGCCAAGTTAGGTGAGCCCACCTTCAAGACCATTTGTGCAGCTTGTCACGGTCCGGAAGGGAAAGGGAACCCCATGATTGGATCGGCAAATCTGACCGACAATACCTGGCTTCACGGCGGGTCGGTGGAGACCATCCGTGAAACCATTCGACACGGGCGCATGAGTAAAATGCCCGCACACATTGATTTGCTGGGTAAGGAGAAGGTCCACTTACTTGCACTTTATGTGTACAGCCTATCACAGCCCGAGTCTTCAGAGAGTATGGAGTCTCGCTGACTAGCGTAGAAGGGTCATGGGCAATCAGGAATCTTCCCCCGGCGGAAGTCTTTATGAGAAACGAAAAAAGCTCTACATCCTTTGGGTGAAGGGTCGTTTCCAGGCTCTCCGAAATGTCAGTCTTACCGTTTTAATCCTCTTTTTCTATCTGCTCCCGTGGCTGGAGTGGCAGGGTCGTCCCGCGGTCTGGTTCAATTTGCCCGAGCGAAAGTTCTTCATGTTCGGCATCACCTTTTGGCCGCAGGATTTTATTCTCCTGTCTTGGTTCTTGATCCTCTCGGTTTTTGTCCTGTTCTTTTTTACGGTGGTGGCGGGGCGCTTGTGGTGTGGGTACGCCTGTCCGCAAACGGTGTGGACCAAGTATTTCATTTGGATCGAGCACTTGGTGGAGGGCGATCGGAATAAGCGCATCGCGCTGGATCGCTCTCCCTGGAACTGGCGCAAGTTGCGGATTAAAGGCATCAAGCATGCGTCGTGGATCTTGCTGGCCTTCTTTATTGCCTTTACTGCCGTTGGCTTTTTTATCCCGATTCGCGAGTTGTACCAGGGCTTGGTGTCCCTCTCTCTTGGCTCTTCGCCTACTTTCTGGTTGGTGGCCGTCACCGGGTTTAGCTATGTGACGGGGACTTTCTTGCGTGAGCAAGTTTGTATCTACATGTGTCCGTATGCACGCTTCCAAAGCGTGATGTTCGATACGAATACCCTGATTATCTCTTATGACGAAAAACGAGGGGAGCCCAGGGGGCATCGCAAACGCAAATTAACGGCCGAAGAGCAGGGCAAGGGATCGTGTATCGATTGCAAACTCTGTGTTCACGCTTGCCCGACGGGCATCGATATCCGCGACGGTTTGCAAGTCGAATGTATCGGCTGTGCCGCCTGCGTTGATGTCTGTGACGATGTCATGGATAAGATGGGCTACGAACCCGGCCTGATCCGTTACTGCACCGAGAACGAACTCAATGGCGTAGAGACACGCCGCGTGACGCCGCGCGTTGTCGCCTACGGCCTGGTTATGGTTTTGATGGTTTCGCTGTTTTCTTATCGCTTGGTGAGCCGTGTTCCCTTGAGTCTTGACATTGTCCGCGATCGCGCGCGCTTGTATCGGGAGGTTTACGATGGTGGAATCGAGAATACCTACACATTAAAGATCTTGAACATGGATCAAGTGGGACACCGGGTTGCTCTGAGTGCAGAAGGGGTTCTGGCGGTACAATACGCCGGGAAGCAGGAGGTGTTCGTAGAAGCCGGGGAGGCCCTGTCGCTGCCGATTCACCTTGTGGTGTCACCCGAGAATTTGAAGAGCGCGGAGGGAAACACAGATGTTACCTTTACTGCTCAATCAATGGACGAACCGAAAGTTCGAGCCACGCACGAGAGCCGGTTTATTCGGCCCGTGAATTAGGTGTCGTGAATGGGTAACTCTCCTGATCGCAGTCCAGTCGATGCGCATCCTTGGTATCGATACTTCTGGCCTTGGTTTCTCATCGGTTTGTTGGCCTGCTCCATGGCGGGCAGCATTTCTTTGCTCGTGATTTCTATACAGAACCCCGATCCCCTGGTGAGTGATGATTGGTACCAGGAGGGGAAGGGGATCAATCGCCAACTGGAACGTGATCGTGTAGCCGCCGACATGGGGTTGTCGGCTGAGTTGTTTGTCGATGATCTGACGGGAGATGTCTTGGTGGTTTTGGATGGTGCCGAAGCCGCCAAGGTGCCAAATATCGAATTGAAGCTAGAGCACCCGACCCGGGCCGAGTCGGATCAAGTGTTGGTGCTGCGTTGGGTGGATCATCTGCAACGCTATCAGGGGCAGTTGGATCACGCCCTGAAGGGCCGCTGGTACATGACCCTGTCATCGATGTCCGAAGGCGCTGTGGATCTGAGAGAAGATTCGTGGCGTCTGAAGCAATCCGTGACAGCGCCTCATGTTGGACCCATCCGCTTTGACCCCGCCCGATAATTGCTACCACTGCGAGTTGCCTGTTCCCGCCGGCGACGACTACTCCCTGGAGGTCGACGACCGATCACTCCCCATGTGTTGTCCCGGTTGTCGTGCTGTGGCGCAGTTCATCTTGGAGTCCGGCCTGGGGGATTATTATCGCTACCGCGACGCGCCGGGGAACAATCCAGAAGCGTTTAGCCTGGAAATGTCGGAGATGTTGGAGGCCGTGCGTCTCTATGATGATCCGGAGGTACAACGCGATTTTGTACGGCGAGACGAGGCGGGAGTTGATTTCGCCACCTTGGCGGTAGAAGGGATTACCTGCGCTGCCTGCGCCTGGCTCATTGAGCGTCAACTGAAAAAATGCCCTGGCGTGTTGAAGGCAGACACCAACCTGAGTCAACACCGCGTGCAGCTCCAATGGGATGCCAACCAGGTAGCTCTTTCAACACTGTTGCAGGAAGTGGCCAAGATTGGTTATCGCGCCTTTCCCTTTCAACCCGACACGCAAGAGTTGCTATTGCGCGAAGAGTCGAGGCGAGCCTTGGGTCGGCTGGGTGTAGCTGGCTTGGGCATGATGCAAGTGATGATGTACGCAGTGGCCTTGTATGCCGGGGCCTTTGAGGGCATTGAAGATGTGTATCGCGATTTTCTGCGTTGGGTCAGCTTTGCGGTGACAACACCCGTCGTATTGTATGCGGCACAACCCTTCTTTCGCGCCTGTGTGCGCGACCTGGCAGCCGGGCAATTGGGGATGGATGTGCCCGTGTCCCTCGCGATTACGGCTGCCTATCTCAATAGTATTTGGGCCACCTGGTTTCAAACGGGTGAAGTCTATTATGATTCGGTTTGCATGTTCGTCTTTTTCTTGTCCGTGGGGCGCTACATCGAAATGCGAGCGCGCCACCGTTCTGATTTTGCTACGCGAACCCTGCTGCGCCTCGTCCCCGAAGTGGCTTTGCGTTTGGGGGAGGGTGAAGAAAAGTTTGTCCCCGTGCGCAGTTTGCGCGTTGGGGATCGCCTGCGCATCAAGCCTGGCGAAACGGTTCCAGTGGATGGTGTGGTGCTGGAGGGCATTAGCTCCGTCAATGAGTCCATGCTGACCGGCGAACCAACACCCAAAGCCATTGGCGTCGGAGAAAGGCTCATCGGTGGGACACAAAATATTGAAAGCCCCTTGGTGATGGAAGCTCGCCAGGTGGGGCCAGAGACGGTGCTGTCCACCATTGTGGCGCTCTTGGATCGAGCTCAATCGGAAAAACCGGCCTTGGTAGGGTTGGCCGATGGGGTGGCGCGTGTCTTTGTGATCATGGTCTTGATCCTGGCCGGTTTGACCTTTCTTGCGTGGTGGCTGATTGCACCGGAGAAAGCCATTTGGGTCACGCTTTCGGTCTTGGTGGTGACTTGTCCTTGCGCGCTTTCCCTGGCCACGCCCGCCGCATTAGCTGGCGCGACCTCTGGATTGGCTCGAATCGGTTTCCTGGCCACGCGCGGGCATGTGTTGGAGTCCTTGGCGAAAGCGACCCACGTTCTCTTGGATAAAACGGGAACCCTCACCAAAGCTGAATTTGAAATCACGGAGTCTATCTCCGTGGGCGATCTGGAACCTTCGTCCAGCCTGGCCTTGGCGTGCGCCTTGGAGAGTGCTTCGGAACATCCCATTGCCAAGGCTTTTCTTCATGCCGCTGACAGCGCTTCTTCTCTTGAGGTGGAGGAACGGTCGGCGAACCCCAATCGGGGTGTGGAGGGGCGCTGGCAAGGCCGTCGGGTTCGCGTGGGTCAACCGAAGTACGTTTCCGAGCTTTGGCAAGAGCAGGGGGTGCAACCCCCCGAGCAGGTACGTTTGAATCGACAAGAGGCGCTCTGGATACTCATGGGAGATGAGAAGGGGCCGCTGGCTTGGTATGCCTTGGAAGATCAGTTGCGTCCCGAAGCCAAAGCCTTTGTGCATGAACTTCAGGCGCGGGGCCTGCAGGTAGAACTCCTGAGTGGTGATCCGTCGCCCGCGCTGCAACGTGTGGCCGGCGAACTCAATATCGAAACCGCTCGGGGTGGGCTTACGCCAAGGGATAAATTAGACAGGGTGCGCGCCTTGGAAGCGGAAGGTGCCGTGGTGGTCATGGTGGGTGACGGTGTGAACGATGCACCGGTCTTGGCTGCCGCTCAAGTGTCCATTGCCATGGGCGGGGGTGCGGATCTGGCCAAGATTACGGCGGATGCGGTGCTCTTGGGCGATGACCTGAGCTTATTGACGGACGGGCTGCGTTGGGCACACCAGACTCGGCGCGTGATTCGTCAAAACGTAACCTGGGCCTTGGCGTATAATCTGTGTGCGCTTCCCCTGGCGGCCTTGGGTTGGGTGGCGCCTTGGTTGGCGGCAGTGGGTATGTCCGCCAGCTCACTCTTGGTGACACTGAATGCACTGCGCTTACATCGTGTACGGCAAAAGACATGAATATACTCTTCTTCCTCATTCCCGTTAGTTTGCTTTTACTGGGCGCAGCCATTTGGGCTTTTCTCTGGGCTGTGAAGAATGACCAATTTGAAGATCTGGATGGGCCTGCCCACAGCATTCTCTTTGACGACGACGAAGAAGGCCCGAAGCCTTCCGAGCGGGACTCTTCTTGATGGATGAGGCAACGCAGCTTTCTTTATTGTTAGGCGGGCTCGCGGCGGGCTTCTTTGGCAGCGTTCATTGCTTTGCCATGTGCGGGGGGATTGCCTCGGCTCTTGGGTTGGCAGCGGCTCCCGCACTTCGAAGACGCGGCGCCTACATGGGGTTGCAGCTGTGTTACAGCGCGGGGCGCATTGCCAGCTATAGCGTTGCAGGAGCCCTGGCGGGTTCGCTGGGCTTTTTCTTGAATGAGGCCTTGGGACCCAAGGGTCCCTTCCTTTTGCGAATTCTGGCGGGTGGCTTTCTGGTGGCCTTGGGGTTGTACATCGGGGGGTGGTGGCTGGGGTTGCGTCAGCTCGAAGCCTTGGGCGCGAAGCTGTGGCAGCACTTTTCACCCTTGGTGAAACGATTGCAGCCCGTCAATGGCCCATTCAAAGCCTTGTTGATTGGGGGGCTGTGGGGATGGCTACCCTGTGGGCTGGTCTACAGCGTGTTGGTTACGGCCAGTTCGGCGGGCAATTGGGCTTGGGGCGCGCTGACCATGACCGCATTCGGTGTAGGCACGCTACCTGCCTTGTTGATTACGGGAGCTCTGGCGCAGCGCGTCTCCGCACTGGCTCGCAAGCGAGAGGCGCGCTGGGCAGCGGGTAGTTTGTTGCTCCTTTTCGGGGGTTGGACGCTCGTGGGAGCAAGTTTGGCCTTGCGTCACGCGTGCCACTAAGGGGGAGGCGCGTGCTCTGAAATTCTCACAGGGCCTTCACCTCGAAATTCCGGGAAAAGTCTTGCATTAGACCTGCAATACGTGGATGCTCTGTAGATCTGAAACGCGTTCTTCCTGTGACTGCACTGGTTCTAGAGGCTTTGCTGCGAAATAAAAGGATTGGATTGAGCATGGACGACAAGACTTTTCGAGCCAAATACGGTCCCTGGGCATTAGTGGCGGGTGCTTCCGAGGGGATCGGAGAGGAGTTCTCTCGCCAGATTGCGGCCCATGGTTTGAATCTGATCTTGATTGCTCGTCGCTTGGCAGGCCTCGAAAGTTTAGCCAAGGAACTTCGTGATCGTTGTGGCGTGGAGGTGAAGACGCTCTCCCTAGACTTGGGTCGGCCCGACATGATTGAGCCGGTGCGAGAAGCCATACAAGGCTTGGAAGTGGGACTTCTGGTTTACAACGCCTGCTTTTCCCCTCTGGGTTTGTTTTTGGAAGGGGATCTCGAAGGCAAGTTCACTTGCTTGGACGTGAATTGTCGCGGCCCCTTGATTCTTGTTTCAGAGTTAGCGCCCGCCATGGTGAAGCGCGGGCACGGTGGCATCGTACTCATGTCCTCGGCTTCCGGTTTCCAAGGAGGGAGTTACATCTCCACTTACGCAGCCACCAAGGCCTTCAACACGGTACTCGCCGAAAGTTTGTGGGAAGAGTTCCGAACCTCTGGAGTCGATGTATTGGGAATGGTGGCGGGCGCAACGCGCACGCCCAGCTTTGATGATAATACCCCCGAAGAAAAGCGGGCTGAAGCCTTCCCGATGATGCCTGCGGATGTGGTCCAAGAGGCTTTGAATTACTTGGATAAAGGGCCGACACGCATAGCCGGTAAGACGAACAAAATCTTCAGCTTCCTGATGGGTAGAATTATGTCACGTCGCACAGCTGTAAAGTTTATTGGCAGCAAGCTGCGCAAACTCTACGGAGAGAAATAAGCGGGAGTTGGACACAACCTTAGGGTGTGTCGTGTCCGCCGAGGTGTTGGCGAGAGGAACGTTGCCGCCGCACATAGTGCCGCTGAATGATCTCCACCAGTTCGTCCTTGTCATCAGTGACGGTGAATAGCTGGAGATCTTTGCGAGAGATCATGCGTTCCTTCAAGGGGCCCTCGTGGAGCCACTCCAATAAGCCGCTCCAATATTCAGTGCCGTAGAGTACGACGGGGAAATCGTGAATCTTCCGGGTTTGAATCAAGGTGAGCGCCTCGAATATTTCATCCATGGTTCCGAAGCCACCGGGAATTCCCACGAAGCCACAAGCGTACTTCACGAACATGACCTTGCGCGCAAAGAAGTAATTGAAATCCACTGAAGTGTGGACAAATTCATTGGTGGTTTGCTCAAAGGGAAGCTTGATGTTCAAACCAATGGAACGCCCACCCGCCAGGTCGGCGCCTTTATTGGCCGCTTCCATGATGCCCGGTCCGCCCCCGGTGATAATGGAAAACCCGGCATGGGAAAGCATGCTGGCGATCTTGACGGTTTCTTTGTAGTAGCGGCTTCGCCGAGGCGCGCGGGCGCTTCCGAAAATAGACACGGAGGGCCAGACGGGGCGCAGGGTCTCGAACCCTTCCACAAATTCGCCCATGATCTTAAATACAACCCAAGTATCTTTGCTGCGCATGTCTTCATTATCCATAAGATTCCTATCGGAGTACCGCCCGCGGGGCTGTAGTTGGCTATGAGGAACGCTGATCTCTAAAACTTACAATCAAAATGAGGAAACGGGTATCTGTGCCCTAAATCGGGCATTCTATGGCCTCGTTTATGGAGTAGAAAAAGCAGTACGTTTTTGGAAAGGCCTTTTGAGGGACGAAGGGGCCGGAGGGTGAGAAATGTCTTTGGTCATCGTGGAGAAAGTCCGTCCCAACGTAAGTGTGGTGCGCATGAATCGCCCGGAGCGACTCAACGCCATGTCCTTTGGCTTGATGACCGCGCTGGTCGAAGCCTTTAAGGAGGTCGCAGCAGACAATACCTGCTACGTGGCCATCTTGACGGGAGAGGGACGAGGTTTCTGCTCCGGGCTCGATTTGGAAGACCCCGGTGCGATTCCCGGTATCGAAGATCTGGCCCCGTCACGCATTGGCGTAGTGGCCATGACGCATTTTTCGCAAATTGTCCCCGTTATGCGTGCCACCCCACAGCCCATTATTGCCGCGATCAATGGCTGCGCCTATGGGGGTGGCCTTTGCTTGAGCTTGGGAGCGGATATTCGCATTGCCGAAGAGTCCGTGGTCTTTAACAGTACGGGCATCGTGAATGGTTTAACCAGTACCGAGTTGGGTGCGAGCTACCTTTTGCCCCGCTTGATCGGCGCCTCGCGCTCCAACGAAATTTTGCTGACCGGCCGCAAGGTCGATGCCCTGGAGGCGGAGCGCATTGGCTTGGTCTCGCGCTTGGTGGCCGATGGGGATGTCGTGGAGACCGCCATTGAGATGGCCGAGCAGATGTGCGAGCTCTCTCCCTTTGGTTTGTCCATGACGAAGCAAGTGTGCTGGTCCAATCTGGAAACCAATTCCCTCACGGCGGCGATTGATTTGGAAGATCGCAATCAACTCTTGCTGGGAGCGACGGAAAATCTCATCGAGTGTATCAATGCGCGTAAGCAGGGACGTAAACCTGTGTACACGGATCGACCTCGCACGGATCTCGTTGGAAAAAAGTGAGTCCAAACCATGTGTATCATCCTTGGATTATGGCAGAGCCACCCCGATTACCCGCTGATCCTCATTGCCAACCGCGATGAGTTTCACGAGCGCCCGACGCGCCCCGCGTCTTGGTGGGGCAATGAGTCCAAGGTGTTCGGAGGGACGGACTTGCGCGCAGGGGGCAGTTGGCTCGGCATCAATAAGGGCGGCAAGCTTGCGGCCGTGACGAGTTTTCGCGATGCCCGAAGTTTCAAGGGTACGGAACATCGCTCGCGCGGATTGGTGGTGCGTGATTTTCTCATTAGCGAGTGCACCACAGAGGTTTATTTCCAAGAGCTGGCGGAGCAGGGAGAGCACTACGACGGGTTTAATCTATTGGCCGGTGATGTGCGCGAGGGGCTGCTGTGTTGGAGCAATCGAGACACCGTCTTGAATCGTATTGAGCCTGGATGCTTCGGGTTGAGCAATCGATTTTTTGAAACTCCCTGGCCCAAGGTCGTAAAGGCCAAGAATCTCTTGAGTGCGGCCGCGGCGCAGGCTCGCGCAAGCGCGGAAGAGCCCTTCGTAGAGGCGCTATTCAAGATTCTGAAAGATTCGGATCAGCCGCTGGATGCGGAGTTGCCAGACACGGGCGTCGGCCCGGAAGCAGAGCGCTTGTTGTCTTCGATCTTTATTCAGAGCCAGGAGTATGGGACGCGTTGCTCCACGGTGATTTTGCATCGCCCCGACGGCCAACTCTTGTTCTGTGAGCGATCGTATTCCTCCGACGCGGTTGAGCAGAGCACGGTGCAGGCGCGCTTTCGTCTTCCCTAAGACCTGGGAATTGAACGTTATGACTTGAGCTTGGAGGCCACCGCCAATTGGGCTTTGCCATTTTCTTTGGCGGCGTACAGGGATCGGTCTGCCAGCTTTAAAATGTCGGCGGCCTCGAACTCGATGTCCAAGTCGCTAGAGGAAGCCAATCCGGCGCTACAGCGCACGTTCACCCAGCCTGATTCTGTTGGAATGGACAGGATGTGAATGTTGTCGACAATGCGGCGCGCGGCGACTTCGGCATCCGGGCCTTCGGTGTGGCCGATGATCACTCCAAATTCATCGCCGCCCAGGCGACAAGCCGTATCGTAAGGGCGTGAGTAATTGCTAATGGTATTGCCCACCGTGCGCAGTACCTCATCGCCCACGCCGTGTCCGTAGTTGTCATTGATCTTCTTGAAGCTATCCAGATCGAGCATGATCACAGAGAAGGGTTGTCCCGAGCGGCGGTAGGCGGCAATGGCCGAATCCAGGGCGTCCTCCATGGCGGCACGGTTTTTCAGGCCCGTGAGGACATCGACGCGGGCTTGCTCGCGCAAGATGTCAAACATCAACTTGATGCGCAGGGCCACACGTACGCGCGCCTTGAGTTCTACGATATTGAAAGGTTTCAAGATGTAATCGTTGGCGCCGCACTCCAAGGCCTTGGCCAGGTGCTGAATCTTTCGGTCCTCGGTGAGGAAAAGAATGGGGATATCACGTGTGCATTCAGTTTCTTTGAGGTGGCTGCAGACCTTGAGCCCGTCCATGCGTGGCATGTTAAGGTCCAGAAGGATCAGGTCAGGCAATTCGGTCACCGCTTGTCGGATCCCATCTTCGGGGGCCGTGGCGTGGAGGATCTTGGCCATGAGGACATCGTTATAGGTGTCCAGCGACGTGTGGAGTGCAGGGTCGTCATCAATGAGAAGGATCGTCGGTTGCTTCATCTGGGTTCCTTTGTAGGGCGCATGGTTTCCCTATGATCCACGCCACTAAAATGAGTTTCGGGTGTTTAAGGGGCAGACTTAATTGGCATTCTTGAGGGGTAAGGACGCAAAGAGGCAGTTTGGCGGCAAATGGACGAACAACTTATTGCTAGAACAGCATTTTTCAGATCGCTCGGTTTTCGCTATTCACCTGGGGTGGTTTTCTAAACCCATGGGACAGATGTTGACTCCGTGGGCCTGAACGCGTCAGTGGGAAAGGAAATGGGGATGGCCTGGGTTGAAGCTTGGCAGGAGTGGCTCGCACAGGGGCTTTGGATGGAAACCTTGCTGGCCTTGGGCGCGGTGGTGTTGGCGTCGGTGTTGGCTGATTTGGTGGCGCGACGGGTCCTGCTGGGCATCGTCAAGCGCGTCGTCGAGAAGAGCCGCTCGGATTGGGATGACGTCTTGCATTCCCATCAGGTCTTTGAGCGACTGGCCCATCTCTTGCCCACCATGGTGGTGTACTACGGCATCCACTGGGTGCCGAACCTTTCCGAACCCGTCGCCATGGTGATTCAGCGCGTCACCGTGGCCAGCCTCGTAGTGATTGCTCTCAGCGCTATAAGTGCTTTCCTGCGGGCCGCCAACGAAATTTATTCGGCCAACCCGGATTCGCGGCACCGACCCATCAAAGGCTATTTGCAGATTCTTCAGATTGCCATCTATCTGCTCGGTGGCATATCGGTGTTGGCCATTTTGATGGACCGCTCGCCGCTGGTATTCCTCAGCGGTGTCGGGGCCATGACGGCCGTGCTGATGTTGGTATTCAAGGACACTATCTTGAGTCTTGTCGCCAGCGTTCAATTGACCAGTAATGGGATGGTGGCCGTGGGCGACTGGATCGAGATGCCTGCCTTTGGTGCGGACGGGGATGTCATCGATATTGCCTTGCACACCATTAAAGTGCAGAACTGGGACAAGACCATCACGACCATCCCAACGCACAAGCTCATCGACAATTCCTTTAAAAATTGGAAGGGCATGAGCGAGTCGGGCGGGCGCCGCATCAAGCGCAGCCTGCAATTGGACATGGGAACCGTCCGCTTTCTCAATCCGGAGGAGATCGAGCGCTTTTCTCACTTCGAGTTATTGCGCGATTACATCGCGGAGAAGAAGGCGGTTTTGGAGGAAGAAAATCGAGGACAGTCGGCGAGCGACATCGTGGCCAACGCCAGACAGCTTACCAATGTGGGAACCTTCCGCGCCTATGTCGTGAATTACTTGCGCCAACATCCCAAGATCCATCAGGCGGGCATGACCTTTCTTGTGCGCCAGCTCGCGCCGACGCCCGAAGGTGTCCCCATTGAAGTCTACGTTTTTTCCAGTGACACCGATTGGGTCAATTACGAAGGCATTCAATCGGATCTCTTTGATCACCTATTGGCCATTGCTCCAGAGTTTGGCCTGGCGGTGTACCAACGGCCGTCGGGAACCGATATGCGGGAAGCCCTGCAAAGAACTAGCTGATCCTTCGTTTGAGCGGGCTTGAGGGCGGGCTTAAAAGTCGAGTGTTGCGCGCAGCCAGTAGGCACGTTCCATTTCGGTGGTGTTGAACCCTGTGCTGACGGTTTCGACATGGTGTTGATCGGTCAGATTCTTCACGCCAATAGACAGGTCCAACCCTTTGAGAGCTTCGGGCTTCCAACCCAGGCGAAGATCGACTCGGGTGTAGCTGCCGACGCTATTGTCAACCTTGTCAGCCACATTCCCCATGGCGTAGACCTGCGTATCGAACTCCATTCGATAGGGCAGGTTGAGTGTGGACCCGACGCGGAGTTGGTGCTTGGGAACATCCCGCCAGCGGTCAGCGTCACTGGTATCCGTGCTGCTGGATTTAGGGCTGATGTGAGTGCTGATATAAGAATAGGAACTGGAGAGTTTCCAACTGGGCATGACTTGCCATTCCACGAGGGCCTCTCCCCCCGAGGTGTAACCGTCGGCCTTGCGAGCCATTACCAGTGCGCTGAGCAGGTGGGGGGGGGCAGGTTCGGCTTCAGGAATGGGAGGGGGCTCGTCAAAGCTTTGTAGATCATCGTAGTCGTTATAAAACAGGGCCAGATCGAAAGAAAGTACTTCGAGAACCTGGAAGCGATAGCCCGTCTCAAAGGCGTACAGGACTTCGGAATCCAGGTCTTGTTGAGGAATGTTGGAGATCAGGAGGGTTGAAGCCGGGGGAAAGGGGGCTCCGGTTTGAATGACCGCGACATTGATGCGCAAATCCTCGTCGGCTTGAGAGGGGGTGCGAACGGCGCGCGAAATCGATGACCAAAAGACATGCTGCTCATGGGGATGCCAGGTGCTGCGGATATTGGGCTGGACTTCCCAGCCGCTGTAGTCGTTGTGCTCTACTTTGACCCCCATCCAAAGCTTGAGTTCATCGGGGATGAGTGTGATCTGGTCTTGGATAAAGAGATTTGCCAGATCGTCCGTGCGATGCTTCTTGCGGAAGCTGTTGACAAAGGTGTCGTAGGTAATCTCAGTGTCGACGACACGATATCCCGCGCCCCAAATGATTTCGTTGCCTTGGCAGGGTTGGAAGCTGTGTTGGAATTCCAGGTCATAGGTGTCGCGTTCATCACCGAAAGTAGCGGTTTTGCGCCGGGTGTGATCGTAATAGGCTTGAAGATGGAAACTGCCGCTATCACGAGTCTCTTTGCTCCAGCGCGCCAATAGATTCCCACCACTGACGTCTTGGGTTTCGAGGATCGTCGAAGGCTCGGTTGCGGTCATACTTTCAAAAGCGTTGATGGAGCGATCGACATCACTGTCGTAGATATCGCCCTGCAGGGTAAGCAGAGAGCTGGGATCGAGGTTGGCATCGATGCGGAATCCCATTTGCCCGGATTCATAATCGTCATGTCCCTGTTGGCTCGACGAGACATAGCTGCTGTCGCGATTTTTGTATTTGCCGTAGACACGGTAGGAAGTCTCGTCGCCAAGTTTTCCGCCGTAGCGCAAGCTAACCAGCGCCTTATCTTCCGTGCCGGTGGTGACCGAGGCATGCGTACCTTGGGTTTCGTCCGCCGACTTGGTGATGATATTGATGACGCCGTTGACGGCGTTGGCTCCCCAGACCGAGGCACCCGGGCCGCGGATGACTTCAATGCGATCGATATCGTTCAAGGCGGTGTCTTGAGAGTCCCAATGCACGCCGGAAAACAAAGAGGTGTAAAGGGTGCGCCCGTCCATGAGCACGAGCAGTTTATTGGCAAAGGGTTGCCGTCCACTGATTCCACGCGAGGTGATCTTCCAGGTGTTGTTGTCCATTTGGGCGACGGAAATCCCCGGTACCATGCGCAGGGCTTCGGGGATGGAAGAGACGCCGGAACGGCGAATGTCTTCGCCTGTGAGCACAAAGATGGCAGCCGGTGCGTGAGAGAGTTCTTGTTTCTTCTTGGTGACGGAAGTAACGTGCACGTTCATAAGCTCGGGCAGGCTGAGTTCGAGGACGTCGAGTTCCGGGAAGTACTCATCCTCGGCGCTGACCGAAAGAGGTAGCGCACCGAGCGTTGCAACGACGAGAATTCCAAGCAGGGTTCGAAGCTGACAGCTGACCATGGCCTGTATCTTACCCCCTCCTACCCACGTTGTTGTCGTAAATGTTCAGCGGTTAAGATGGCTAGCGCCCCTTGAAGATTATAGGAAGGGACAAAACCACGCATGGGAATGCGCACAATGGCATCACAGGCCTCCATTACCTCTCGAGGAAGCCCGTGTCGTTCATTGCCCACCATCAGCAGACTCGGCCGTGAGAGGTCGAGTTCCCAGGGCGCCTGTCCACCCACGTCCTCTAAGGCGATGATCTGCTTTCCCTGTGTGCGAGCGGCCTTCAAACAGTGTTCAGTGTTTTCCCAGTGCACCGGCAAGAAACGATGTGCGCCCATGGATACCCGTAAGGCTTGCTCCTGATCACTCTTGCTGAAGGTCGCGTCGACGATGATGCCATCGGCACCGGCCACTTCGGCCGTGCGAATGGCGAAGCCCACATTGCTGGCATAGGAGGGTTGATGTAGTAGCCAGCACAGCCCGGATCGGGCCAAGAGGTCGTCGAGACACATTTCGGGGTTGGGTCCCAGCAAACCCAAGGCATCGGCGGGCGGGGCGTCAGCGCTCATGCGTCGCAAGTCGTTGTCCGTGGCACGCACCACGCGCACTCCCCGCTTGATGGCTCGTTTCTCCAATTCATCCAGCTGTTGCGCCAAGGCTGGGATTTCCGGATCTCGACGCAGCAAAAGCACGGGCAGCGATTCGCCGGCGTCCAAGGCTTCTTGGATGGCGTCGAACCCCGCAATTTGCGAGCGTTGGGACCGAGTCGGGCAGGGCGTCATGGTCTTCCTTGGATTCCCTTGTTTTCTTCCAGGTTTTCTCAAGTTTCCCCGGGTTAGCAATGAAAGCGTGTTTTCAACCCGTTTTGCGCAAGATAAGGTAGCGATTGAGCCGGCCTTCTCGCCCGTCGGCGCGGTAATCGGCCACAGGCTCCAGGCCCAGGTCCGAAAAGAGTTCCTCTTGTTCGGCAGGGGCAACGTGATGACAGTAGCGATATGCTGTGTCCCCTTGGCCCCAACGCAGTAGATGATCCCCGGGTTCCAGGTCATTTTCATCGAGCTCTGGATAGTCGGTGAGTGGGTCCCAGGGCAAGATGCGCTGGGCAAAACGGGCTTCGTCGGCAAATTGCCAAAAGGCAAAGGCCAGCAGGCCCTGGGAGGCCACTCGTTCAACCAGCCAGTGTACCAGCGCACGACGGCGAGCGGCGCTGGGCACATGGTGCATGACGCCGAAGACTCCAATGAAGTTGAAGCCTGAGTGGGTGAGCAATGGAGGCGGCGGGTCTTCAACGAAATCCCAATGGCCGAAGTGAAGCGCCTGGCCCTGTTTTATATTGGAGGTGGCTGGAGCGTGTTGAATGGCAAGTTGAAGCAGTGGGTCGCTGGCATCGAGCCCCGTGTAGTCAAAGGGGTGGCTTAGTTCGCGGCTCAAGAAATGAGCAAAACGCCCGTTGCCGCAACCGAGATCGAGGATGCGCACAGGAACGTCCTCCTGCAGCTTTAACAGGGGGAGGAGCGGTTGCCATCCAGGCCAGGGCGCGTCGCGTGTCGCGTCAAAGGAAGAGGCGCTGTCGCGGTAGAATGCGCGGTTGATGGTATTGAGGGTGCGAAGGGTTTCGTCTTTCATATGGGAATGCAGTTTACCGAACTTGGACGTGGAACCTGAGTACTTAAGGAAGTGAAGTGGCAAAGAATCCCGCGCGTGAAGCGCGACCGAAATTTGATCCCAAGGCCTATGCCGAGCAATTGATCCCTTTGTTGCGCGAGATCGCGGCCTTGCCTCGGCCCGACGCGGCGGCCCTGCAGCAGGTATTGCGCAAGGCGCCCAAGGATGGAAAAGGCTTTTTCTCTCGCTCGGATTTGATTGCGGGTTTCCGCCGCTTTTGTGTGGATACCGATTTTGGTATCGACGAGAAGGAATTGCTGCAGCGTTTAAAACGCAAGCCTGTGCGCACGCAAAGTGGCGTGACGCCGGTGACCGTGCTGACCAAACCCTTTCCCTGTCCCGGTCAATGCATCTTCTGTCCCAGCGATGTGCGCATGCCCAAGAGCTATTTGCGCGATGAGCCGGGTGCCCAGCGGGCGACGATCAATAAATTTGACCCGTTTTTGCAAGTGTGGAACCGCCTTTCGGCGTTCTATCAGCTGGGCCACCCCGTGGACAAAGTGGAACTCATCGTCTTGGGCGGGACCTGGTCCAGTTATCCCGAGACCTATCAGCGCTGGTTTATCTTGCGTTGCTTTGATGCCCTGAATGAGTTTGGTACGGCTGCGTCTGAGGGTGCGGGTGAGCGCCAGGCAAGGGTGGGTGAGGGGATGGACTTCCTGGACCTCGACGAGGCCGTCGATGGAAACGGTTCTTCGCGCAGATATAACGAAGTGGTCAAAGACCACTTGAAGCGCGGGTTGAAGGGATCTCTGCTGGCAGAAATCGAGGAAGCCACTTGGGAGGATTTATCTGCCGCGCAGGTCAAGAATGAATCCAGTGCTTGCCGCAGCGTAGGGTTGGTGCTGGAGACCCGGCCCGATTGTGTGGATGAAGCGGAAGTGGTGCGATTGCGCCGTTTGGGTGCAACGAAAGTACAACTGGGTATTCAAACGCTTTCCGATGAGGTCCTGGCCAAGAATAAGCGCGGGCACGATAGCGAGGCAACTCGCCAGGCAGTGGGATTGTTGCGCCGAGCAGGCTTTAAAATCCACGCCCACTGGATGCCCAATCTTTTTGGCGCCACACCGGAAGGGGATCGGCAAGATTTCCAGCGCCTGTTTGGCGAGGCTGCCTATCGACCCGATGAATTAAAGATTTATCCCTGCTCCTTGATCGAGACCAGCGAGTTGATGCAGGTCTACGAATCCGGCCAGTGGCAACCCTATGGCCATGAGACCTTGGTGAACTTGTTGGCCGATTGCCTGGCTGACACGCCCGAGTATTGTCGCCTGACGCGCGTGGTGCGCGATATCCCCTCGACGGACATTGTCGAGGGCAACAAGGTCACCAACCTGCGTGAGGTGGCCGAAAGGTCGCTACAAAATCGTGGACAGCGCTGCCGAGACATTCGCAGCCGTGAAATTCGTGCTGCCTCTTTTGAGGTGTCTGCCTTGGAGCGGCGCGTGCTGGAGTTTGAAACGGAGGTGAGCCGTGAGATGTTTTTGCAGCTGGTCACGCCCGACGATCAACTCGTTGGCTTCCTGCGCCTGTGCTTGCCCTTTGCCGCCTCCTTTATCGAAGAGTTGGGAAAGAGTGCCTTGATTCGCGAAGTTCATGTCTACGGCGTGTCTGCGGAGCTAGGAGAGCGTGACGCGAACAAAGCGCAACACCTGGGGCTGGGCCAGCTGCTTATCGAGTGGGCGGCCCGGTTGGCCAAACAGGCGGGATACAAGGAAATGGCTGTGATCTCCGCCATTGGAACCCGAGGCTATTACCGAAAAGTTGGCTTCCAAGACGGTGTGCTATATCAACATCAAGCGTTATGAAGATGAGAGGAGATTCGAGATGGGAATGGTTCGTCTCGCGGTGGATTTTGAAAATCCGGCACGGACTTGGTGGGACAACGGTGGGCGTGATCTCTGGGAAGCGATTGCCGAGAGCCCGGATGCAAGTTCCGTCGCGGTGGACCGAACCCTGGCCGAGTCTTGGATGAAGCAGGCCGAGCAGCTCCCGGGGTGGAGCGGAGAGGGGAATGAATATTCCCCGCACCCGATCTTGATGAAAGAACTCGATGAAGACGAAGAGGTTTAACCCGGTTGGATCTCTCCCTTGCGAGTCATAGTGCAGCGTTGATGGGGCGGCTGCCCGGGCTTCGGCGCATCTCCAAGGTCCACCATCCCGTGGGCCGCCGTTTTCGTACCATCGGCCTGGCGGCCCTGGTGGGCGTGTTGTCGGGATTGGCAGCCGCCATATTGCACGCGGGTCTCTCATTCGGTGTTGAGCATGTCATCGGTCGCGTCGTAGAACTGGGTAGCGCCAATGTGTTTCAGTTTCGCATCGAGTTGTTATTGCTGCCGGCCTTTGGTGGGTTGCTCTCCGGTTTCATTGTGCGCAGCTTTCCCGGCCAGGGCACCGATGCCCTGGTGAATTCCTTTCATAATCAGAACGGTCGAATGAAAGTGCGCGGCCCCGTGATTAAAGCCTCGGCGGCTGTGGGCGTGATCTCCTGCGGTGGTTCGGCCGGACCCGAAGGTCCCATTGCGGCCTTGGGTGCGTCCTTGGGTTCAGCCGTCGGTCGCTACTTCCACTTGCCTCCACGCGATCGACGAATCTTGTTGATCTCCGGTTGTGCCGGGGGCGTGGGCGCCATCTTTGGTTGTCCCTTGGGTGGCGCGCTCTTTGCTACCAGCATCTTGTATCGCGAACCCGAGTTCGAAAGCGACTCCCTGGTGTCGGCCTTCATCGCTTCGGTGGTGAGTTACTCCACTTACTTTGCCATTTGGGGTGAGGGTTCTTTCTTGTTGAAGGGGGCGAGCGGTCTTTCCTTTGGCGGCATGTTGGAGTTGCCTGCCTACGTGATTCTCGGTCTGAGCTGTGCGGTTGCGGCAATCTTTCTGGCTACGTGCATGCGCTTTGTTTCGAGCTTGCACGTTCGCCTTCCCAAGGTGCCGGTTTGGATGTTCCCCGCCTTGGGCGGCGCGCTCACGGGCTTGATCGCCTGTGCCATGCCTCAGGTGATCGACAGTGACTACCTGACCATACAAAAGGCGCTGGATGGTTCTTGGTTTACGAACGCCTCAGACAGTGGGGGCTGGTGGATTTGGTTTGTCTTTTTTGCCTGTCTGGCCGTGGCCAAGTGCCTGGCCACGGCCTGTACCGTAGGCAGTGGTGGCGCGGGTGGGTTGCTGGGTCCCAGTGTGTTCATCGGTGGCGTGGTTGGAGCCAGTGTGGGTGCGGGAATGCAAGCGCTCGCACCCGATTTGATGCACGAGGGCTTGCGTGCGGCTTTGATTCCAGTGGGTATGGCAGGCGTGTTGGCGGCGGCCATGCGCACGCCCCTGGCCAGCATGGTCATGATCGTGGAGATGACGGGAAGCTACGGCCTCATGGTTCCTCTCATGTTAGTCACCATGACGGCCTATGTCGTAGGCGGACGCATGGGCGGAATCATTGATGGGCAGGTGCGTTCCTCGGCAGAATCTCCTGCGCACGCTGGTGATGCCGTGGTGCACATGTTGGAAAGCGAGAAGGTTTCGGACGTGATGGATCGGGATTGGGGCTATCACGCCACACCCTCGACGACCTTGGGCGAAATGCTGTCGACCATTCACACGGGTGAGAGGCCGTACTTCATCGTGCAAAAGGGCGAGGAGTTAGCTGGCATCGTTTCGGTCACGGACATCAAAGAATTCGCCAATGAGCCCTTAATGGCAGACATGGTGATCGCTGCAGATATCATGCAAACCAATATTTATGTGGTCGATCCCGAAGACTCCTTGTACGAAGCGCTTACGGTCTTCCGCGAGCGCAATGTGGAAGTGCTTCCCGTTGTTTCGGGTCATGGCAAGCACGGTGTGGAGGGTTTGTTGTCGCGCAAGAAAGTGTTCCACCGGGTGGCTTCACAAATGGAGCGATTGCGTGAAACGACTTTGCAGGAGCACGCGGGGTTGGGGATTCTCGAAGAGGATACCAAGATGACCCATTTGCTCAGTGGTCTACCCGCGCCAGAACTGGAGGACGTGCAACGGATTGACGTTCCTTCTGAGTTGGTGGGGTCTTCGCTCATGGCTTCGAACTATCGCTCCGAGTACGGCGGAGAAGTGTTGGCCATTCAAGCGACAGACGGGACGTTTGTCTGCCCCGTCGACCCAAGGCGCGAGTTGGCCGCTGGAGATCAATTGATCGTTCTGTCGAGTCAAGGGTCCAATGTAGCCAAGGGAAGCGCCTGAGCGGCTCGAACTGCTGCGCTGATACGCCGTGCTGTGTATTGTATAAGAAAATGGGGAGAGCAATGAGATGACGCGAAATAGGAGTGCCGGTTCCATCGTGACGACAAGCCTGCTAGGAGCCTTGCTATGGCTCTTCACGCTCAGCGTGAGTGAGACTGCCCAGGCGACGACTTATCGCTTAGACCCCGCCCACAGCACCCTCAGCTTCAAGGTGCGCCATTTGATGATGTCTTGGGTGCGTGGAAATTTTTCGGATCTGGGCGCGACCTTTGAATACGAGGAAGCGAAACCCGAGAACTTCAATCTCAGTGTGACCCTGGATGCGTCCTCCATCGACACCGGCAATAAAAAGCGCGACCAACATTTGCGTGATACGGACTTCCTCGACGTGAAGGAATTCCCCCTCATTACTTTCACCTCAAATGAAATCCGCCTGCGCAGTGATGGCACCGGAAAAATCATTGGAGAGTTGACGTTGCACGGGGTGACCAAGGGCGTCACGCTCACCCTCGAAGATTTTACACCCGAGATTACCGATCCCTGGGGCAATCAACGTCGTGGCGCTAGTGCCTCCTTCACCATCAACCGAAGGGACTACGGGATTTTGTTTAACAAGGCCATGGAAACGGGTGGCATGGTCGTGGGTGATGAGGTGGTGATTCAAATCGACGCGGAGTTCATTGCCGATGCCTCTTCCAGCCCTGAGCCCAGCCCTGAGCCCAACGCCGAGTAGCGTTCTCCGTACAGGTTGGTTTTATTCGCCGTCGACCTCAATATCGGTCTCAACGTCCGTCTCTCCGACAAGGATCGCCGTGATCATCAAGAGTTGGTCGTCGCTGTGCTGACGGTCGGACAGCCCATACGTGCCTGTTTCATCCGTCTGCTGCCCGGTACCGCCCAACACAATACTTTCCTCAGGCGATAGTACGATGATGGTCGACGCCTCCGTGAAGGCGATCTTTCCATCGGGTTGGACCTCTGCGCGAAAGGGTCGAAGTTCGAGTCTGATTTTTCCACTGCCCAAAACAGTGGGTGTTGCCTCGAACCCAGATTCTGCTTCGACGAATTCCGTATGCGTGCCGTGTTTCTTGGAACGAGTTTGAATGGGAACGCTGCGCCCCGTGGCAATGCGACCGCTCTGGCCTTCCAAGATCATCAACTGGCCTTGAAAGCGGTCCGTTCCACTGCGTTGGCGCTCGCGCAGGCGAACATACAACCCTTCCTGGGGCACCGGTCTGCCTTCTCCCAAGATGATATGCCCGTAGTTTCCCCGCCACTGAATGTTCAGGTCGTGCTCGCGCAACTCCTCCCGGGAAATGTGCTCGTAGAGAAGTTGGATGGTGCGCGCTGCAGTGTCCTGTGCCTTTAAAAGGCTGAGTGTGCGTGCGATGCTGGCATCGTCGCCGACCAGGAGAATGGCATTTCGGTTGGTGTCGAGTTGGGCCTTGCCTTCGTTGCCCATGCTGAGTTCAGCATAGGGCAGGAGTTCGGAGGCCATGCGATGGTCGACCTTGTAAAGGGCTATGCGCGCCTGTGCCTCGGGCGCCAGTAGGAAGATCCAGGTTGCAACGACGGCGAGGGAGAGAGCCCCTCGCCAAGCGTGCCTAGAGGCTCTTGATATCGATGCGTTGAACCTTGTTGATGTCGCCAAAGAAATCATTTCCCTTGTCATCGACAATGATAAAGGCGGGGAAGTCCTCTACTTCGATCTTCCAAATGGCTTCCATGCCCAACTCTTCGTATTCAACCACTTCGACCTTCTTAATGCAATCTTTGGCTAAGCGTGCCGCCGGACCGCCAATGGAGCCCAGGTAGAACCCACCGTGTTTCTTGCAGGCATCGGTCACTTGCTGCGAACGATTGCCCTTGGCCAACATCACCATGCTGCCGCCGTTTTCTTGTAAGAGATCGACGTAGGCATCCATGCGTCCTGCAGTCGTGGGTCCAAAGGAACCTGAAGCGTAGCCTTCGGGTGTTTTGGCCGGGCCGGCATAGTAAACAATGTGGTCCTTGAAGTACTGCGGTAATCCCTGGCCCGCTTCGATGCGCTCCTTGAGTTTGGCGTGGGCGATGTCTCGCGCCACGATGATGGAACCCGTGAGCGAAAGGCAGGTGCGAATGGGGTACTGGCTCAAGGTCTTGCGCAACTCGTCCATGGGTTGGTTCAAGTCGAGTTCCACCACTTCACCGCCGCACCTGCCGTCTTGGGTGAGTTCGGGCAGGTAGCTCGCTGGATCCATCTCCAGTTGCTCCAAGAAGATGCCGTCGCGCGTGATCTTGCCCAGAATCTGTCGGTCAGCCGAACAAGAAACTCCAATGCCCACCGGACAAGAGGCGCCGTGGCGCGGCAAGCGAATGACACGCACGTCGTGGCAGAAGTACTTCCCACCAAATTGCGCGCCGATATTGGTTTGTTGGGCCAGTTTGAGCACCTGCTGTTCCAATTCCAAGTCGCGGAAGGCATGACCGGAGGGACTGCCCTGGGTAGGGAGTGAGTCCAGGTAGCGCGCGCTGGCGAGCTTCACGGTCTTCAAAGTGAATTCTGCCGAGGTGCCGCCGATGACAACGGCCAGGTGATAGGGTGGGCAGGCCGCCGTGCCCAAGCTGCGAATCTTGGCATTGATGAAGTTGAGCAAGGACTCGGGATTGAGTAGGGCCTTGGTCTCTTGATACAGGAATGTCTTGTTGGCTGATCCTCCTCCCTTGGCCAGGAAGAGGAACTTGTAACTGTCGCCTTCCGTGGCATAGAGCTCAATTTGAGCAGGCAGGTTGTTGCCGGTGTTTTTCTCTTCGTACATCGAGAGAGGTGCGAGTTGGGAGTAGCGCAGGTTGTCCTTGGCGTAGGTGTTGGAGATGCCTGCCGACAGGGCCGCTTCATCGTTGCCTTCGCTAAAGACCTGCTGCCCCTTTTTCCCCATAACAATGGCGGTGCCGGTGTCTTGGCAAGAGGGCAGGACACCTCCCGCCGCGATGTTGGCATTTTTCAACAGCTCCATCGCCACAAAACGATCATTGTCGGAAGCTTCGGGGTCTTCCAGAATTTTGGCGAGTTGTGCCAGGTGGCCCGGACGCAGGAAGTGGGCGATGTCGTGCATGGCGGCTTCCGCCAGGAGCGTGAGGCCACGCGGATCGACTTTGAGTACCGTTTTCCCTTCGAACTCCGCCGTAGATACATAATCGGTGGTGAGCAGGCGGTAGGGTGTTTCGTCCTTTCCCAGTGGAATCATTTCCTGGTAGTTGTCGTCATTCATGTCCCTCGATCCTTCGGTTCTTGTGCGTTTGCGTCAGTAGCTCAATTCAATTTTTCGATGAGCAAGGTAGCGATTCCCAAGAAGGAGAAGAAGCCAAAGATGTCGGTAAAGGTGGTTACGATGACGCCGGAGCCCAGGGCCGGGTCTTGACGCAAGGCTTTCAAGGTGAGCGGTACCAGCGCGCCAAGCAAACCTGCGATGGTCATGGTGATGGTCATGGAGAGAAAGAGCACGACGCCCAGATAGGTATTGCCGCGCCAGAAGTAAGCCATGGCCCCGCCCAATACACCGATGGTGAGCCCCACCGCGATACCCACGCTCATCTCTTTGATCATGGTTCGGAAGCCCGATGAAAATTCAATCTCGCCCAGGGCGATACCGCGCGTAATCACCGTCAGCGTTTGCACACCGCCGTTGCCGCCCATGCCGGCGACCACAGGCATCAAGATGGCCAGGGCGACCACCTCTTCCAGGCTGCGCTCAAACAAACCCACCACCCAAGCCGACGTGAAGGCTGTCCCGAGATTCAGGATGAGCCAGGGCAGGCGCTTGCGCACGGAGAGGGTCGCCGGTGTGAAGACGCGGTCTTCTTCGCTGAGACCTGCCAGGTGGTAGATGTCTTCCGTGGCTTCTTCGGTAATCACATCGATGACGTCGTCGACGGTGATGACACCCAACATGCGATCATCGGCATTGGCATCGATGACGGGCACGGCCAACAAGTTGTAACGAGCAACCAATTTCGCCACTTCCTCTTGATCGGCCTCGGCCGGCACGGAAATGGGATCGGGAATCATGAGGTCGCGGCAAACCCGATCGGGTCTGGCTGCTACCAGGCGGCGAATGGGTACCACGCCGCGCAGCCGAAATTGATCGTCTACCACGTACAAGTAAAGGATGGAGTCGTTGTCGTCGCCCTCAGCGCGAATGCGATCAATGGCGGCCTGTGCCGTCATCTCTTCGTTGAGGGCCACAAAGCGCGTGGTCATGGCGCGGCCCGCGCTAGAGGCTGGATAGAGCTCGGCCTTGCGTAACTCTTCGCTCTTGGCCGCGGGCAAGAGCGACAAAATACCGTCACGCCGCTCTTCGGGAATCCATTCTACGAATTCCAGCATATCGTCGGTTTCTAAACGCGCGATGACATCGGCATTCCGATCATCGGGCAGGGTGTCAATAATCTGGGGCAGCATCTCGGGCGGCAGCTCCATGAGCGTGGTCGCCGCGCGGTGATGGCGGAAGAGCAGGTCGAGGACGACGCGCAACTCATCTGGAGAGAGCCCGCTTAGGAGGGGGGCAAGATCGGCGGGGTGGAGTCGCGCCAATAGCTTTTCGGCACGGCCGGTAACACCGCTCGCGAGGAGTCTGCGCAGGATTCGAGTGGTGAGTTGAGGTGCGGCCATGACAAGCTCCAACGGCGGGTGGGCATTCTTTACCTTAGGTTTGGTGATTGAGCTACCCCAGCTGGAGCAAGAGAGCAATTAGGTGGTTTTTCGGGCATGGCATCGGCAAATAACAGGAGAAAAAGCGCCAAAATCGGCATTGGCTGGCAGTCCACCGAAAGTGAACTGGGATTAGTTTTCGGAAAGCTCGTAGAAGGTGAAAATTTCATGCCGATTATTTTTGCGTAGGCGTAAACTAGTGGGCCGATGGGCTGAAGGAATTGCTGGTAAAAGAGCAGCAGTGGATGGAGTTTCCGTTGTCATGGCAGGACATCGACAACGAAAGCGACTTTCTCGACGCGCATATTGGAGGAGCGGATGAGGGAACTAATTGAGATGATCGTGAAGAAACTGGTTGATCAACCAGACCAGGTTCAAGTCAAAGAAGTATGTGGAGACCACGCCCACGTACTCGAACTCACTGTCGCCAAGGAAGACTTGGGAAAGGTCATCGGAAAAGGTGGCGCCCATGCCTCCGCGATTCGGACGCTCATGTCAGCGGCCAGTGGCAAAGCCAAGAAGCGTTACATCCTGGAGATCATTGAATACTAGGGTGTAGTGCAGAAGAGTTGCCTATCTAAGGCATTTTCAGTTGCTTTCCGAGTGCTTAATCCCGGAATCCCACTTGATCTTCGACCCCAATCTACCGATTAGACACGGGTAGGTACCTACCCACATGTCGGTACCTACCTATATATAGAAGAAAGCAATTGGAGGGATCCCCATGGGGAAGGAAGCAGTCGCTGAGGAGTTTTTCCAGCGCGGTGAAGAGCTACTGGCAGGCGGAGATAAGCAGAGCGCATTGGAGTGTTTTCGACAGGCCTATCGAATTGATCCCGGGCTGGCCCGGTATTGTTCAGCCTATGGGCTCGGAATTGCGCTGGTGGAACGACGGTTTAAGTACGCAAAAGGCCTATGTGAACAGGCCGTCAAGACCAGCCCCAACGACCCCAAGCTTCGCCACAACCTGGCGCGTGTTTATCTGTGTTTTGGCTTTCGAGCCGAGGGAATCCGTGTGATCGGAAAGGGTCTGGAGATCAATCCCGACTACATGCCCTTGTTTAAAGAGTTGCGGAAGCTGGGTTTTCGCCGCCCTCCCGTGCTCCCCTTCCTGGCGCGATCCAATATCATCAACCGAGGGCTCGGAATACTGCGCATGCGATTGGGATTAGGCCAGGCGCAAGACCAATCCCTGAAAGCGCTGTCTAACCGCGTATAACGCGCTTAAACCCCTGAAAAGGCGTCGAAAGCATTGACTTTTCTCGGGTAAGGAGGTACTTCTCCGCGCTCTTAAAACCTTGTGAGGAAGAACAACGTGGGAAGCGTCATCAAGAAGCGACGAAAGAAAATGCGCAAGCACAAGAAGCGCAAGCTCCTCAAGCGATCTCGTCACAAGAAGAAATAGTTTGGACCTTCAGACTGCTTTAGTCTGATCGCGTTCTGTGTTTTGATCGTTTTATCGAGTTCGGTGGTTTATCCACCGAACTCGTTTTTTTTGTTTTAGGGTGCGGATTTTTTCTTTTTTGCACATTTCTGGCCTTTCGGCGCATTTTTTTTCGTTTTTTTGTTCTACCGGTAAATCCCAGGAAACCTTTAGGGTTGCGAGGATTCGTGAGGCCGTTTCTCAAGAGGTGGGGAACGCGAAGCTTGCGCAATCCTACTAACGGGTCGTGTGTCGCCGACTCTGCCAGGTTTAATGCTGTATCACGAAAACACTCGTAAATTTCAGGCTGATACGTTCTCTAGCGCGCGCAACGCGCTGTAAATGGCTTGACTCAATTTAGTGACATGCATTGATAAATTTTCTTGGGATGTACTTTGTTGATCCGTATTCTCATGTCCTCACAGTGAACCCTGCTCGACCAAAAACAAAGATTAGTGTTACGGCAGGTTGCAAATATCTCTCTATTGCCTTGAATAATTTAAAGATGAGTGAATAATTATTGTTAAGTAGCATGTTTGCACCTCCGATAGGTTGCGTAAATGTGATACTGCATGTAGTTGCATCGCATGCTTGTTACAACTTAGATCGTTGGTTCGATTGTGTTTATTTTTTGTGTTTATGGTTAGTTGTTTGTTTGTAAGTGTTGTTCAAATTGGCATTGTCAATCTCTGGCTTAGCGGCCAGCGGCACTACAAGGGGGAACTCGTACATGGCAGCTCGTAAGAAAGCTACTAAGAAAAAAGCAGCAAAGAAGGCCGTTCGAAAGAAGGCCACAAAGAAAGTAGCCAAGAAGAAGGCGACCAAGAAGAAGGCCGCCAAGAAGAAGGCTACGAAGAAGAAAGCAGCCAAGAAGAAGGCGACCAAGAAGAAGGCCGCCAAGAAGAAGGCTACGAAGAAGAAAGCAGGCAAGAAGAAGGCGACCAAGAAGAAGGCCGCCAAGAAAAAGGCTACGAAGAAGAAAGCAGCCAAGAAAAAGGCTACGAAGAAGAAAGCAGCCAAGAAAAAGGCTACTAAGAAAAAAGCAGCCAAGAAAAAGGCTACTAAGAAGAAAGCAGGCAAGAAAAAAGCTACTAAGAAAAAAGCTGCTAAGAAAAAGGCTACAAGGAAGAAAGCAGCCAAGAGAAGGTGACTCGGCCCTAAGCCAAGTCCCTCTGGGGCCGTTAGCGGCCTCTATTGGGTGTGAAATGATGAAACCCCAGTCGTATTTATACGACTGGGGTTTTCTTCTCCCTCATCCTTCTCTACATTCGCGCTCCTCAATTTGAGTCCGGAGAAATTAGATGGCCCGCATTACCGTAGAAGACTGTACTGATAAGATCCCCAACCGTTTCAACCTCGTTCAAATGGCGGCGGTACGCGCCAAGCAATTGAAGCGCGGGGCGAGGGCCTTGATCGTCGCAGAAAACAAGGAAGTGGTAACCGCCTTGCGCGAGATCGCTGCGGGCTACGTCGAGCCCACCTATCCCACAGAAGAAGAAGTACTCGAACAGGAGTAGTTCGGGGGTTTACTCAACCATTGTGATGGGAAGCTGGAAACGGAACTCGCTTCCGTGGCCTACATCGCTTTCGGCACTCATGCTGCCGTGGAGCAGGCTGAGCAGCTCTTTGGTCAAGGTGAGACCCAGGCCAGAGCCGCGATACTTGGTCGAAGAAGTATCGTCTACCTGATAGAACTCCTCATAGATCATCGACAAGTCCTCGGGGCAGATACCGATCCCAGTATCAGAAATCTCGCAAACCAAGTTGGCAGAAGCGTCCACGCAGGCGCGAATGGTCACCGTTCCCGACGGTGTGAATTTGACGGCATTGTCCAGCAGCATGAAGATAATCTGGCTGAGCTTGGCCAAATCGATTTTGATGCGCGGGAAGGGGTTTTGTAATTCTACTTCAATATGAACCGGCTTGTCGCCCAGAGTGTCTTGCACGCTGAAGATGGCCTCGTCTACGACTTCTGGGACGCTCACTTCCTGAACGACCACGGTCAGTTCATCCTGGCGCAGTCGCCAGAGTTCCAAAATACTTTCGAGGGTTCGCTGGAAGGTGCTGCCGTCATCCAGGGCCGAGCGCAAAAGATTCTTGGCTTCGTTGGATAGGCTGTCCCCTTCATTGGCGATCACCGAGATGATGGATTCGATGATGTTGTTGAGGGGTGTGCGCAGCTCGCAGGACATTTTCTCGATGAAGTCGCTCTTGAGACGTTCGACCTTGATCATCATCTCATCTTTCTGGATGACCTCAAGGTCTTGCGAGAAGAGGGCTTCTGAAAGGGCCAGCAGCTCGTCGGGGTTCTTGGACTCTTCCGCGACTAAGGGCTTCTTGGACAGCTTGAGCTTGAGTTCGTCGACTTCGTTTTCCAAGGCCGCTTGATCCAGCAACAACGCAATGGTGTTGCAGAGCATGGTGAGCTGGAGCCTGCTTTTCTCTTCGACGGGCACGGGGGAGCCAACCACCAGGGTCCCGTGTAAACGGTCGGCGAAGTTGGCTGGAAAAGCGATGAGTTCGCTGGCACTGGCGCCTTCTTCGTCTTCAGTTTCAGCCTTCGTGGTCTCGCGCTGCATCACACCCGTCTGAAAGCATTGCTCGGCAATGGGGTAGACCGCTTGCGCGGCTTGCTGGGCTTCTTCGGGTGTGGTGAAACCGGCAGCCAGGCGAAGTCGTGGTTCACCTACACTGCCTTCTGTCGTGCAAGGGACTGTAAATAAAATCGCGACACCGCCTTGGCTTTGCTTCGCGGCGCGGTGTACAGCGGAGTGCAGAGCCGTCGTCAGGCTCTCATTGTTCTTGTTCTCCGAGGACGCATTTTCTTCAGGCGCTTTATCCGCAGATGAGGGGGTCAACAATCTCTCCAGTACGTTAGAAGCGGCTTTCGAGATCTAACTCGATGTCCGGGGTTTCGTCGGGTTTCTCTTCGGCGGGTAAGCTCTTTTGTGGGCCTTCCAACTCGAGTCGAGTTCGGAAATCAGTTTGGTTGGAAGCGGCTGCCAAGGCCGTTTCCAAGCTGATTTTGTTGGCGTGCAACAAGTCCAAAAGATGCTGGTCGAAGGCCTGCATGCCGTCGGGGCGGCCGCGGACGATGAAGTCGGTGATTTCGGAAACCTTGGAGGGCTCCTTGATGCACTCCTGAATGGCGCGCGTCGTGCGCATGACTTCCACTGCGGGAACACGTCCGTCCCCCTTCTTGTTCAAGAGAAGGCGCAAGGAGACGATGGCTCGAATGTTCTCGGCCAAGCGAGCGCGCACCTGCGATTGCTCGTCGGGAGGGAAGTACCCCACCAGACGACCAATGGTCGAAGCCACATCAGCGGTATGAATCGAGGAAAATACCAAATGACCGGTCTCTGCCGCTTTGAGTGAAGTGTCTACGGTTTCGTGATCGCGCATCTCACCCACCATGACGACATCGGGGTCCTGGCGCAACGCAGCGTGCAGAGCGTCGGGGAAGGAAGAAGTGTCCGTTCCAATTTCACGCTGTGAGATCACTGCTTTGTCGTGAGTAAAGAGGAACTCGATGGGGTCCTCAATGGTGACAATCTTCACCTTTCGCTCGCGATTCACTTCGTTGATCATGGTGGCCAGCGTGGTGGATTTACCCATGCCTGTAGCACCCGTGACCAGCACCAAGCCGCGCGATTCTTCGTGCGCGATGTCGCGCAGCGCACGAGGCAAGTTCAATTCATCGAAGGTGCGAATCTGGGGTGGAATGACGCGCAGGACGATGTTTACAGACCGGCGCTGTCGTGAAATGTTGACACGGAAACGACCTTCATCGATGATCTCATAAGCGAGATCCAGTTCGTTGAATTCAGAGGCATCCTTAAATTTGGGATGCTCCTCAAGCAACAAACGTGCGATTTCATTCGTATCGTCGTGGTCCAATTCCTTGTAGCGGAGTTCCACCAGCTGACCGTTGAAGCGGTACAGCGGGAAGTATCCTACTTGGAAGTGGATGTCTGAGGCTCCTGTCTCCAGCCCTTTGCGCAACAGGCGAAGCAAGGTGCTCTTATCGAAAGCTTGTGGTGCGGTGTCTTGTCCCACGGTTCCTCTTCTCCCAGCGATGAATGCAAGATTCCTTGGGGTTGTGTTCAAGTTTGCGTATCGGCGGTTTTCTCCAGCGCTTGAATGACGAATTGCGATATCTCTTCGCTATGATTCCTCCAGCGATAACCACTCCTTGGAAAGGAAGCTGCCAAGGGACGAATTGGAGTCTTTTTGTGACCTTTGACCTATGGAAATGGCGTATAAACGCTTTATAGGTCATTAGAGATAGGTACCGCGTATGACAGTCAGACCGACAACAAGAGCCTCAGTGCACTTTAATTCAGTCCATATCTTTGCTTTTATTGCCTTTTTAGGCTTGGCGGGGGTAGCTGCCGCCGAGGACGAAGCGCAGGATTCTGTCGCTGGGGCCGAAGTGAAGTCGAGCGAGGGCGGTTCTGCCGTGGGTTTGGACAAGTTGCTCAAACTTCCGAACCCCAGTTCCTATGTGGTTGAAAGTCCTGCGGGAAGTGAGCGCAGAGAGTGGGAAGCACGTTTTGTTGTCGCCGACGCGGATTTGGAGAAGGCCAGGAATAAATTGCGCGAATCCCAGGCCAAGATGGATGAATTATCGGAAACCTCCAAAGGTTGGCAAATGGCACCTCCCGGGATGCAAGCGGGTGAGAATGGGACCATGAGTTATCAGTTGATGCAGGAAATCCGAGGGAATAAGGAAGAGGTGGCTAATGCGGAGCGCCGCCGGCGCGACTTGACGGTGGAGGCGAGTTTGGCCGATGTACCCGAAGATTGGTATTCCCAAAAAGACCCCACAATCGAGAAATGATGTGGTTTTCTGCGGCGGGCCTCGCTAGATTGGCCGCGCATTTTCATGAACGAAAGGTTTGAAAAAATGGCTCGTGGAAAGATCGATACCGTAGGATTGATTTACATCGTGGGTGGCGTGCCACTCATGGCATTGACGTTTGTTCTGATCTTCACGGCTGTGAAGTACTTGGGACTGCCCGCCTGAACGAGGCTTAAGTGGCTCGCTTAAGCACACTGCCTTCCACCTTCACTAAAACTGCCGAGAAACTGCCCACGGCTTGCCGGTTGGCTACGGCTGAGTTGCGTGTGCGGGAAATGGCAGGTCTTTCCGCAACACACTGAATTGTCAGATAAAATGCTTCTGCCTGAAAATAGGCTCTCCGGATCTGAGGGTAGAGCTAAATATCCGGCCGATTTAATCCGAATACTTCCTATAGATGGAATTATTCCCCCGTAGAAACCGATCACCGTTGATCCGATACTTTCTCGCGACCATGGCCCTTATGGTGTGTGCTTGCGCAAGTCTCGGGCCCTCCGAGTTGCCCGCGTTGGCCACCGAGCCCGGGATGGAAGTTTACGACTACTCTTATTTTGAGCGACCTGATGATGGCGACCTGTGGTCCGCCAAAATCGCAGGTTGGCAATTCCGAGAGCATCGTTCGGGTTCGACGACTGCGTTGCCAGCGGTATCCGGTCCAGGGCAAAAGGAAGCAGATTTTCCGAAGGGGAACGCCGACGCGGATCAATTGCGAGCCAAGTACGAAGCCTTTCGCCTCGAGAAGAAGCGAGAACAAGCCCGCGAGTTGGCAGCTTGGATTCAGGCACAAGCGCAAGAGCACTATGTCGCCGATGGTCCCATTGATCACTGGGCCACCTCCGAAGAGACGCTCAGTAATAACGGTGATGATTGCGACGGCTTGGAGTTGTTGGTGTTTCATATGTTGAGAGATCTTGGCTTCCGCGAAGATGAAGTGTACCGCGCTGTGGTGTATCGACCCGAGGATGGACAGCATCACATGGTGACGTTTTGGTTTGAGAACATGAACGATCCTTGGGTGATCGATCCCACAGGCGCCATGACCGGCGGAATGCCGCGCATGTCGGAAATGCCGAATTGGGTGCCCCTGAAGATTTTTACCGAAAAGGGTGAGTTCAGTGTCGTCGCCAAAAAAGTTGTGAAACCTGAGGCTCCAGGAGTTGGAGAGACGCCTGCTCTCGCTCAAACCGCGAGTAACTCACAGCGTTAACGACGGGCGCTCCTCGCTCGCTTTCGAACACCCTCCAGGCAAACTAAAAAATCAGCAGCAGAGACTGAATACTTTTACTTGCGCTCGTTATGGTTGAGTGATGAATGAGTTTGCAGGGGAAAGCAATGAGTAGAAAACGTGCCAACACGCCTGGAAATACACCGCCAATCGCAAAAGCTCCGTCTACAAAATCCTCATCTACAAAAGCCCCATCTACAAAACCCCCTGGCAAAACCCACCTGAAAAAGGAAGGCGCCCACCCTTGCCACGAGTGCACCGCTTGTTGCAACTATATCGCCCTCGAGATCGATGAACCCACGACCAATCGTGAATACGATTACATTCGCTGGTATCTATTTCGGCCCAACGTAAAAGTGTATGTGGACTGGGATGGCGATTGGCATCTGCAGGTGGATAGTGATTGCCAGCACCTATTGCCCAATGGCTTGTGTGGCGTGTACGAAACACGGCCCAATATCTGTCGTGATTTCGACTGGCGAGATTGCGAGAAACACAATGATGATCCCGCCGAAAAGTGGTTGTTTACGACATCCGAAGAGTTCCTGAGCTGGTTCGCCAAGCAGCGCCCCAAGGCCTTTCAACGCTACGAAGCCTTCTGTGAAAATCTTCGTCAGGAAGCGGCCGAGCCCGAATTGCTGCGTGTGATCTAGGAGTGCGCGCGGCAGAGGGAAGCACGCATCCATCCGTGTATCCAATCCCCCTGGCGGCGTTGCGAAAGCTTGCCCTAGCTCGCTAGGGCGGCACTTTCGCGTCTTGCCAGCGGGCTGTCTCCACTGCTTGGCTGCGCACTCCCTCTGCCGCGCACACTCCTAGGTCGCAAAGACTCGCTAGAGCCTCCCCGAAACCTGTTAAATCCCTTAGCCGCGCCCCGAGAACCCCTGGCGATCATCCCCCATGGGCCGTCGGCGCACCTTCGCGGTAATGCTGCAAATGCCAACTGCCGAAGATAAGAAGGATAGGGCGCACCCCGTTCTTGAAGGTGCGTCTAAACGCAATGCCGCAGTTGAGGATATTAGGTTATGAAGTTTCTCACCATTGATGATTCGATCACCGTGCGAAAGATTATAATTCGAACCTTGGAACAGGCGGGTTACGAGGGAAGTGAATTCCTTGAAGCGGCCGATGGGGAAGAAGGACTTGAGCGAGTGGCCAAGGCAGGCGAGGTCGAACTCGTGATCTGTGATGTGAACATGCCCAATATGAACGGGCTTGATTTCTTACGGGCCTTGCGTGCCAATTCCGCTTGGGCACACATTCCGGTGTTGATGGTGACAACGGAAAGCAGTCGCCATGCCATCGCCGAGGCCATGGAAATTGGTGCCAATGCCTATGTCGTGAAACCCTTTACGCCTGAGATGCTCCAGTCGGCCATTCGCGGGTTGTTGGGATAGCGAACCCGGAGCTAACGCCACATGACATGTAGCGACGCGTCACGGGCCACCTGCGGTGTAGGAGAGCAGTGTGGGTCGATGCGCGCGTGAACCAAGGCAGGCCCCGGATCACGAAGAAACCTTCGCAGTGTCGCATCCAAGTCCTCGTCGACACGAAGGAGATGAACCGCTGGCACGCCGTACGCTTTGGCGAGCTGCTGAAAGCAAAGCTCGCTCCGGGCGGAGACAGTTTCAGTTTCCTCGTCGGAGCGAGGGTCCAAAAGTAAAATTTTGACGGACAGGCCGTAGCGTACGAGGGTACTCAACTCTTGCAGATTTTCCTGAATGGATTGATCCCCTGTCACGCAGAGGATGGTTGTATCGGGCCGTTGAAAAGCGGCTCCGATGGCGCTGGGTAGGTCGTACCCGCGACTGCCTTGTCCTCCCGAGGTGAGAAGCTGTCGGGATGGATTGGAAAAGGTGAGATGGCGAGCGACCCAGGTTTGAATCGCTTCGCCGCCTGTGACGACCAAGAGATCCTCATCGCAGGTGAGGTGGTCGATTCGGTGCAAGAGATCTGCGGGGTGACAACCTTCGCGGATGGAAAAATCATCGCAGGGATGAGTGAGACCGTATTCTTTCAAGTTCGAGATCCAGGCTTCGCGCGTAGGCATGGTTTCAGTGCGCAGAGCGTTCAGAAGGGCTTGCAGGGCGTGATCGATATCGCTGTGCAAATCCAGCTCGGAGTGAACATTGGATTGCGCGAGTTCTTCCAGATCGATGTCGATGCGAACGACGTGCGCGTCGGGGCATAGCTCTTCGGGTGCGGCTCCGGTTTGTCGTGGTGAAAGGCGGGCGCCGAGAACGATGAGCAAGTCGCACTCGTGCAAGGCACGATTGGCGGCGGGAATTCCCGTGCGGCCAATCATGCCGAGATGGAGTGGGTGATCGCTGGGGATCGCACCGAGGCCGAGCAGGGTTGTGACCAGGGGCAGTTGATGGGTGTCGACGAGTTTGATCAAGTTGCCACAAGCCTGGGAGAGCAACACACCTTGGCCCGCTAGCAAGAGTGGCTGCTCTGCGTCGCGCAGGAGTTCTGACAACAAGAAGAGTTGTGCTGCATCGGGTGTGGGGGTGAAGACCTGGTGTTGGCGTCGGCTTTGTGGAGCCGCTTTTTCGCTGATGTGGGGTGTTTCGAGCAGAAGGTCATGAAATTCAATGAGTACGGGACCCGGGCGGCCTTCGGAGGCTTTGACAAGTGCCTCGTTCAGTATGGAATCAATCTCCTCGGTTCCTCGAAGAGTGAGTTTTTGTTTGAGCAATGGGTTGAAGAGCTTGGAAGCGGGCACTTCTCGATGCCCATGCTTTGCTTGCGTTCGGTCATCCGAAGAAATGCCTTGGCTGGAGAAGAGAACCAGGGGTATGGAGTCGGCGTAGGCATCGGCCAGACAGGGCGTGAGACTGGCGAGGTCGGCACCACAGCTCGTAAACAGTACTTGAGGCGTCTGGGTCAGTCGCGCTTCTGCCAGAGCGGCATAGCCGGCTCCCACGATCTGCTGTGTTCGAACGAAATCACCACCCAATAGCTTCCACGTTTTCTCAAAGCGTTGTATCTCATGGGGAGGGTGGGTGCGCGAAAAGTAAAGGCGTTGCAGCCCTCGATCTTTAAGTGCGTGCAGAAGGCTCGTCAAGCCCGTGTGAGAGGCAGAAGTGTTCGAAGGTGTAACCGATGGGTTTGGTGCGTTAACCAAGAAGCCTCCAGCGGTGCTATACCCTACTCTTCATCGAGCGCTTGCCCATAGAGTAAGGTCGGTATCGGTACCGTCGGAAAACGCTTGAGGGCAATTTAGGGTTAATGAACTCGTTCAAAAGGGAAATGTCGATTTGATTCAAACCAACGCAGCCTGTGGCTCCGCGCCTGACCGAGCGTCTTCTCGTCGCTGTTGGATGTCGATGATGGCTCTCGTCCTGGTCATTAGTTTCGGGGGCGGCGCCAACGGAGCGGAGAACTCCATTGGCGAGGATCGCTTTGACACGATTGTGTTGGATGCCGGCCACGGGGGGCGCGATTTGGGTGCGCTGGGCCCGGGCGGTTTGCAGGAAAAAGAAGTGTCCCTCGCCCTGGCATTGGCCTTGGAAAAGAAACTGCTTGATCGCGGTCTAAAGGTCGTGATGACCCGCCGCGAGGATATCTACATTCCTTTGGAACAGCGCACCTCGATCGCCAACGACGCGCGTGCAGACCTGTTCTTGTCAATTCATGCCAATGCCTCTCGTGATTCCGATGTGGATGGGACCGAGACCTACTTCTTGTCCCTCAAGGCTTCAGACGAGGATGCCCAGCGCGTGGCGGATGCCGAGAACCTCGCCTTCGAGACAGCGGAGGAGCGCGTGCCGGTTCCCGAGGATCCCTTGTTTCACATCTTGGGCGACTTGATCGAAACGGAACATCTAATGGAGTCCAGCGAGTTTGCCGGCATGGCACAAACTCAAATGGGTGGATTGGAAAAGGGCTCTTCGCGAGGTGTGAAGCAAGCCCCTTTCGTGGTGCTCATGGGGGTGCAAATGCCAGCCTCTTTGCTGGAGGTTGGCTTTATCAGCAACCCCAAGGAAGAGAAAAAACTGCGCAGTAAGAAACATCAGGCCAAGCTCGTGGAGGCCATCCTGGTTTCTGTAGACGATTTTGGAAAGCGGTATGATGCGCGTCGTGGCATACGCTAGAAGAGTAGGCGCTAGAAGAACAACGCAGTCAATGAATGGGAGTAAGAAGTATGCGGAAAGATGGACGAGCAGCGGATGAATTGCGACCGGTGGTACTGACGCCAGATTACACCGAGAACCCGTTGGGGTCGGTGCTGTGCGAAGTGGGCAAGACCAAGGTGCTATGCACTGTGAGTGAAGAGTTGAGTGTGCCTCGTTGGCTGCGGGGAACGGGCAAGGGGTGGTTGACCTCCGAGTATTCCTTACTGCCGGGATCCACCGACAGTCGTGTCTCGCGCGAAGCTTCGCGTGGAAAAATATCAGGAAGAACGGCTGAAATTCAGCGACTCATCGGTCGTGGCTTGCGGGCGGCGGTGGATCTCAACCGCTTAGGTGAGCGCACCTTGTGGGTGGATTGCGACGTTTTGCAGGCCGATGGCGGTACACGCACCGCCTCCATCACAGGTGCCTATACCGCCCTGGCCATCGCGGTGAATCGCATCATGGCACGCGGTGATCTGGAAAAATCGCCCATCCCCGAAGCGGTGGCGGCGGTATCCGTGGGTGTCGTGGATGGCGAAGTCCGGTTGGATCTTCCCTACGAAGAAGACTCGCGCGCCGAAGTGGATATGAATGTCGTGGGCACGGCGAGTGGCAACCTGGTCGAAGTGCAGGGCACGGGTGAAGACGGAACCTTTAGCATGGATCAGCTCTTGGAAATGACGCGTGTCGCGCAGAAAGGCATTGCCGAATTGATTGAGATTCAGGCCAAGGCCATTGCCGCCGCGCGTAAATAAACAGGTAAATGAACAACGCGATGGATCATCAAGAATCTCCCGGGTCGGGAACGGGCGCTGCATCAGTCGACATTTTGGTGGCGACGAGCAACCGAGGAAAGTTGGCGGAAATTCAATCCATTTTATCGGATCGACCCTGGCGTTATTGCTTATTGGATTCCTTCCCTCACATTCAGTTGCCCGAAGAGGGCGAAGAGTATGAGCCCAACGTCATCGAAAAAGCGCGCTTTGCCGCCGCCGGTTCGGGGTTGATCAGTATCGCTGATGATTCAGGTTTGGAAGTCGAAGCCTTGGACTGGGGGCCAGGACCCTTGTCCGCGCGCTTTGGAGGCGATGGCTTGAGCGATGCCCAACGTGTGGCCAAGCTGCTGGATGCACTGAAGGATTGTCCGCAAGGGCAGCGACGAGCCCGTTTTGTTTGCTACGCGGCGGTGGCCACGCCCGAAGGGGAGGTGTGGACGACGCGGGGAGAGTGCACGGGTGTCATCCTGGCCGAGCCCCGTGGCGAGGGTGGTTTTGGCTATGACCCTGTGTTCTTGCCCGACGATGGGCCGACAGAGGCGGGCGGGGCACCCTCGCGCTCCATGGGCGAGCTCCCGCCCTCCGTGAAAAATCGAATTTCTCACCGTGCGCATGCCTTTATTGCGTTGTCGGAAAAGCTAGATGGACTCGCGTCGGCGTTTGTGAGCCGCTAGCAGTGTGATTCCCATTCCCAGCAAGAGTGCTGTGTTGGGTTCTGGAACCAAGACCGCACCCCAAGCACGGGGTGGTGCTTTGACAAAGCCCTTTTCGAGTACCACTCGCTGGAGAGCACTGAAGGCAGCTGTGTTCGGAGCGGTTATGGCACCTGTGTTCGGAGTGGTTTCTGTCTTGGCCAGGTCGTAGTCGAGTCCGAAGGCTTGATCGACGACTGAACCAAAGCGGGTCAGGTCCGTCACCTTGAAATTCTCAGGTTCGTTGGTCACGGTGAGGGAGCCGGGGAGGTAGTTGTACGCGAGTACGTCATCCAACATGATCCGACCCGGACCCGTGTAGGAGTTGTGAAGCTGCACAACGGTAATCAAGAGTGCAGCCAGGGCTGCCACCGTGAAGGTCGAATAATTTGAGCGTGACTTGCGTCTCGAGCTACGTCTGGAAGACCGCTTGACACACGAGCGCATCACTTTCATGGATGAGCGTCGGGTGAACATTTTATACATACCTCTCCTACAAAAATTCTAGTAACTCGGCGGCCCGACAAGGGACGACCATTACCGTTTAAGTAGTATCGACGTACGCTCAGAGCATAATTAGGAGTTTTTGCCCGATTGAGAAAAAAAAGTGAGGTGAATCACTGACATCCCCCAAGGGAGTGGAGGAAAGAGGTATTAGCGCTGCCCCGAAGGGAAATGAAGAATTGGAAGTAGATGTTTTACTCCACAATTACAGGCCAAATGCTCAGTGTAACCACCTAGATCTTTACGGCGGGCCTTGGAAAGAACTTATGCGTTACGTCGCTTGGCGGCGGCCTCGGCCAACTCTTGGAGCACGGGCAGGGTGGCGTCCCAACTCATGCAGGCATCGGTGATGCTTTGACCGTAGGTGAGGTCCTTGCCCGGGATAACATCTTGGCGGCCGGCTACCAGGAAGCTCTCGAGCATGACACCAAAAATTTTCTGACTGCCGCCGGCGATCTGCCGTGCGATCTCTGTGGCGACAGCCGGTTGGGCGGTGTGATCCTTTCCACTATTGGCGTGACTGCAGTCCACCATGACACTGCCGGGCAAGCCCGCGCTTTCAAGCTGGGAACAAACGTCGGCCACGTTTTTTTCATCGAAGTTGGGTCCATTGTTACCGCCGCGCAGAATGACATGGCAGTCGCCATTGCCACGGGTTTCGACAATGGCCGCCAAGCCTTGCTTGGTCACGGAGAGAAACTGATGGGGGTTGCGGCTGGAGCCAATGGCATCGATGGCGATTTGGATATTCCCGTCGGTGCCGTTCTTGAAGCCCACTGGGGCTGAAAGCCCGGACGCCAGTTCGCGATGCACCTGGCTTTCCGTCGTGCGCGCACCAATAGCGCCCCAGCACATGAGGTCGGCGACGAACTGCGGTGTGATGGGATCCAAAAACTCCGTGCCCACGGGCAAGCCCATGGCGGTGACGTCCAAGAGCAGCTGCCGCGCCAAGCGAAGGCCGTCGTTAATGGCGAAGCTTTCGTCCAGGTGGGGATCGTTGATCAAGCCCTTCCAACCCACGGTGGTGCGGGGTTTCTCGAAATACACGCGCATCATGATGAGCAGGTCCTTGGACAGGGCCTTGGCTTGCGCCAACAATTTCTCGGCGTATTCCCGCCCCGCCTGGGGGTCGTGGATGGAGCAGGGGCCGACGATGACCAGTAAGCGATCGTCTTTGCCGTGGATGATGCGGGCCGCCTCCGACCGGCTTTGCGAAATCGTGTCGATGTGTACCGATTTGGCCGGGAGTTCCTCGATGAGGATGGCGGGCGGAAGCAGGGGGCGAATATTAGCAATTTTGACGTCGTCGATTAACGATGGCATGGCGATGAGGCTCGATTTCCTAAAAGAGTGAAGAATCTGTTTCGAATCCTGTTTCGAAACCCAGAGCCTACCAAAATTAATCCAAGTCGCTGGAGGGTTTGGTTCGGCCGCCTCAAGGACAAAGCGCTCTCAGCTCCCCAGGAGGTTTTCCTCCGCCTCGCTGCGCGCGATGGTGGTGGCGCAGCAGGAATCGCCAAAGACGTTGACCGCAGTACGGCACATATCCAACAGACGATCGAAGATCAAAATAATGGCCAGGGCTGATTCCGGGATGGTTTGGCCCATGGGGAGGCGGGCGTTGACGGCGTTCAAGATGATCACAATGGCCACCAGGCTGGCCGAGGGAATCCCCGCGACACCAATGCTGGTGAGGAGGGCCAAGAGCACGATGAGAAATTGACCGGCAGCGTCGATCTCAATGCCCGCGAGTTGGGCCAGGAACAAGACGGCCACGCATTCGTACAGGGCGGTGCCATCCATATTGATGGTGGCCCCCAATGGCAAGACAAAACTGCTGACGCGCTTGGACACGCCCACCTCTTTTTCCACGCAATTCATGGTGAGGGGGAGGGTGGCGCTGCTGGAAGCGGTGGAAAAGGCCGTGAGCAGGGCGGGGCCCATGGCACTGAATTGGCGCAGTGGAGAAACCCTGGCAACGAACTTCAGGATCAAGGGCATGACCACAAACATGTGGATTCCCAACGCCAAGAGGACCGTAACGGCAAAGAGGCCGAGTTGTTGCAAGCGCTCGAGTAAGAGATCGTCGGCCACGGTATTGGCCACCGTGGTAGCGATGAGGCAGCCCACGCCCAGAGGCAAGAAGCGCAAGACCAAGAAGGTAATCTGGATAACGACCTTGTAAGCCCCTTCCCAAAAGTCGGTCATGACTTCGCGTTGGCGTCCTTCCAAGCGAGTCATGAAGTAGCCGAACAAAAGACTCACCAGGATGATGCCCAGCATTTTGTTTTGGCTGGCCGCTTCCACAATGTTTTTTGGAACCAGTTCCTTGAAGACATTGAGAATGTCGCCCGTGCTACGACCCCGGGTTTTGGCGCGCAAGTCACCGAGTTGCCCGTACTCCGCGCTGCCCTCACTGCGCACCGATTGTTCGACCTCGGCCAGGGTGATGTCGGCGTGGATGCCGGGCTGAATCCAATTGACCAGGCTGA
Organism: Pseudomonadota bacterium; assembly: GCA_003353845.1. Taxonomy (GTDB): domain Bacteria; phylum Myxococcota_A; class UBA9160; order UBA9160; family JADFDR01; genus GLO-12. Next base: position 44,331 of record PIVT01000026.1, read on the forward strand.
GCCCGATGAGAATGGCGATGAGGCTGGTGCCCATGTAGAAAGCCAAGGTCTTGCCGCCCATGCGTGCAAAGCCCGGTCGATCGCCCAGGCCGGCCATGGCCGTGACGATGGAAGTGGTGACGATGGGAATGATCAGCATCTTGAGCGCCTGCATGAACAGGCTGCCAAAGAGGTCGTACACAGCCATGTCGAAACGCGCGGCAATGGCGCTGCGCCCCATGACCTGGTCGCTCAAGCCGCCGCCGCTGAAATAGCCCGCGACAAGCCCCATGCCAATCCCGAACAAGACTTGCCAGTGCATGGCCCAATGCCAGAGTGCCAGGGGGTGAGGGCTTGCCTTGTCGGATGTTGTAGTCATGTGCCGCCCCCAGTATCAGATGAGGGAGACCATAGGGAAAGCTTAAAGGAAACGCCGCGCAGGGAGTTGGGGCTCTCCTGCGCGGCGGGCCGATACGGGATCGGCCTGTTGGTGATTTTATGGACGGGTCTAAGCCGTGAGGGCCAGCGGTTCCAGGCAAAGGTGATTTGCAGTTTCAAGCTCAGTCAGGATTAAATCCCGCAGCTTGCGGCGGGCGCGAAAGGCACGTGTCTTGACGGCAGCGGGATGCAGGCGCATGGACTTGCCAAAGGCTTCGTAGCTTTCGTCGCGCAGACCGCAGCGCTCTAAAATGTGAAAGTCCTCTCGAGGTAAGAGAGCCATGGCGCGTTGCAGTAATGCACGTTCTTGAAATCGGGCCAGCTCTTGATCTGCGCTTGGCGGGTTTTCGAGCTGGGGATGGCTTTGCTCAAGCAGTTCATCGGAATCCGTGGGGTGGCGGCGCTTTGAGCGCAGCAGCATGAGCGCCTCGTTGGCCACAATCCGATGTAACCAGGTTGAAATCTTCGCATCCCCTCTGAACTGGTGCCGATTCTTCAAGGCCTTTTCGAATCCACTGTGGACGACGTCTTCCGCATCACTTTGATTGCGCAGCATACGCAGACCCAGTGCAATCAGTCTCGGGTAGTATTCTTCATAGGCTTCGCCCAGTTGCTTGGCCGAGAGAAGTGGAATGGGCAGGGGCGCGCAGTCCTCTTGGGCTGTATCGTGAGTGGTAGTGGATTCATCGAAGTTGGTTTCAGTAAAGGTCATGCGGCTTCTTTGCTCCCGTGCTTTTTTGAGTCATCTGACAGGTACTACGAAGCCAGGGACGTGTCGGTTACATAAAAATTCACGGGACGAAGAATTTTCAGTGTCGGGTTTGGGGGCATGACGACAAAAAGCGACAGCAAAGCAGAACAGTTGGGTGTGGCAGATGCCTCTGAAGGCCCCTGGCAGCGTTGGGGAGAGCTGATGGCCGCCGCGCAGGATGGCGACGGGCAGGCCTACCACCTTTTGCTGACGGAACTCTCGCCCGTATTGCGCAGTTGGATCGGGTTGAAGGTCCGAAACGCCTCCTCGGCCGAAGACGTGGTGCAAGAGATTCTCCTGAGTCTGCACCGCTCGCGACACACTTATCGTCCCGAACGTCCCTTTGGCCCTTGGTTGCGCAGCATCGCCCGCAACGCCAGCATCGACTTTTTTCGCGCTCAGGGGAGACGATTGGAAGACGAAGGGCATCCAATGCAAGAATCTGTGGCGGCCGAGTTGGCCTTGGCGACCTCGGCCCAACCGCAAGAGCAGGTGGCAGCGGGCTTGGACCCCGCATTGCAGAAAGCCCTGGCCAGCTTGCCGCCGACACAGAGAGAGGCTGTGGAGTTGTTGCAACTGGAAGACCTTTCGGTGAGTGAGGCGGCGGTCAAGTTGGGGATTACGCCTTCCGCGTTGAAAGTGAGAGCCCACCGCGGTTATAAGGCACTGCGGGCACGCTTGGGTGGCAAGCAAGACAATGGCAACGGGAACAAAGGCCACGGGAACAAAGAATAGGAGCTCAGGATGAGCGAAGGACCTACAGAATCAACAGAGTTGTTGCTCGATCGCCTGACGAGTGCGGCACAGCCCGTGTGTCGTATCCCGCGCTTGCGTGTGGCCGTGGGTTTGATTCTATTGCTGGGTTCGGCGGTGGCCGTCTTGTTTGCCTACAGCCACGGCTTGCGTTCCGATCTGGCAGGCGTTGTCGCCAATGGTGTTCGCTTTAACGCTGTCGGGATTGGCTTGTTGGGGGTGGGGCTGGGAGGCGTGATTGCCGCATTGGCACAAGTGGTCCCAGGCAGAGAAAGCACGGCGCGTAAGGCGGTCTTCGTGGTGTTGGTCGCCAGTGTTTTGGTCATCGGAATTTCAAGCCTCTTGCACTTTGCTTTCGAGGAGGCCGTGGTGGAACCGCAATCCGGTCCGCTGGGATGCTTCTTGATTTCATGTGGGCTTTCGATTGTGCCCTTGGCGGTACTGGCCGTGGTGGCACGACGTGGTGTGATGCATCACCCCTTTATTGTCGCCACCTGTGCGGCCATGGGTGGTGTGGCCTTGGGGGCCTTCGTGGTTCACTTGTGTTGCGGTACCGACGCTTTTCTTCATGTCTTTTTGGGTCACGCGGCAGCGCCGTTCTTTGGTGCCCTATTGCTGGCTCCGCTCCTTCGCTTCTCTCTCCGAGGAAAACCAGAGAACCCGTAATCTGACTGAGACCATTGGGATGCAGTAAACACCTGAATTTGACGCGGTATTTGTCAGTTTTGAATAAAAAATTTGACCAGTAGGAGATTTTCTACAGCGAATCGAGGGCTTGTCCGGATTTGTTGCATGTCTGTGTAGGGCTAGAATGTGTAGGTGATTGAAGTAGGACTGAACGGAATTTGAAGGGAAGAATGACGAGCCAGAAACAATAGAAAACAATCCAGCCAAGGGGAGAGCCGGAAGATGTCTCGGGAAATTCGAATGGAAAGAAGCGCACAGTTTTTGGGGGGGACGGCGCTCGAATCAGAGCCAACTTGGGCTTGTGGAAGGGCACTGCAGCCATCGTCGGGCATAGCCATGGGGGTCTTGCTCGGTGCGGGCACTTGGGTGCTTCTGGGCGGCTTCGCTTTCATGATCTTCACGAATTACAAAGCCTTTATTTCCTGATTCCCTGTTTTTTGTGGCGTCCTTATTCCAGCATGGGTGACACTCCAACCCATGTCCACAGCGTCCACG
>PIVT01000199.1 GCA_003353845.1 Pseudomonadota bacterium
GACGCCCCCCATCACACCAGCATGAAGAAGCGGAGTTCTATGCCAACCATTTCTACCAGAACAGGGAGCAGTTTACTGCTCGCCACTAAGCAGGCCCTTGAAAACAGGATCAAGGAAAATCAGAGCCGACAGGCGAGCCCGCGGTTACATCTGGTGTCTGGTTTTTGTGCTGCTGTACAGCTGGTATGGGGGGGTATGGTATTGAGGGGACCGGTGAAGAAACAAAAGAAGAAGAAGAAGAAGAAGAAGAAGAAGAAGAAGAAAAAGAAGAAGAAGAAGGAGCCGGGAACGAATTGGACGAAGATGAAGGCATACACGAAGAAGAAGAGCAAGATGACGAAGCAGGGCATGGGGATAAAGATGAGGATCGGGGCGACGGCGAAGAGGGAAGGGCAAGCTGAGGAGGGGCTGGTCGAGGAGCAAGCCGGGTCGGAGTGTGAGTGATACTTGTAGGATTGGAAAAGGCAACGCCGGGGAACGGAGCATCGACACCAACACCAATGACGGGGGCACCAAGGGCATCGGGTCGGGTTGGGCAATGGAAGAGGCCGACAGACCATTCAGGACGGCGGAAGGATCTTGAAGTCAAAGAGCAACACGGAGTTGTTACTTTGCCAACTGGAGGGGGGGCATAGGAAACGTAGCCACGGGAAGGGAGAAGACCAGGGCCATTTAGCACTGGGGTCCTCGACAGAATCAAAGCTGCTACACCAGCGGAATTAACGGAGTGAAGGCGCTGAAGGGCCCAAGAAGCTAAGCAGGATAACTCTCCCGGGGTTCCACCATGCGAATGGGTGATTTCGTTGATAAGATCAAGGGCAGCAACACCGATACGACCACCAGCCTCAAAGGCGAGCGGAACGAAACGATCCCCCTGGGCTGCACAAATATCACCCCATTTTCTTGTCTTATCACATTCGGCTTTGGAGGCAGCAGTGCCGGCTTCGGAGCAGGAGTTCGGCATATGATCCGTTGGGTTGCAGGTGCGAACATCGGTGACTACGTTTGGATCCCAGTAAAGAACACCGTCAGGCCGCATATTTCCACCATGGATGGCATGACCACTGACTTCCGACCGGGAGCGATGGCCTGAAGTAAAGCACACGTATTGGAAAGCACTCACCAGGCGGTCGTGCCACAACTTTGTCCTTGGTCCGGTCGAAGAAGAGCATGTAACGGCATGATCCCCAAATGGGTCAGGCGATGGAATTTTACAACCAGGGCACACGCTGGCATTCTCAATTTCAAAAGGTTTAAGTTTTAAGAGAAGTCTGCGAGACACCATGATAGAAAAAATTTCATTCTCGTGGGTACACCGAGAATCGGTCGGGACGGTGGCGAAAGTATGAGCATCGCCAGTACTCGAAAGGTGGGTGCTGAGGTGCCTCTTTCGGAAAGGACCAGGGGCATTGGAAAGGGCATCACGGAATCGAGTCGCCAAGAATTCATCACGCGTGGAAGCAAGGGAATGTTGGAGCTTTCGACAGCTAAGGTCGGCAGGGTCAAGCTTTTCAAGTATACCGGGGGCGATTGGCAAGAGGCGGCTAAGGGCCCTCGCTGCAGCAGCAGCATGGGACATTGGATTCGAGAGGATTGGCGACCCGGTTAGCGACATCAAGCTCCCTGGAGATGCCGCCACAATAGACCGCACATCGGGAAAAGAAGAAGCCAGGTGAGGAAAAAGGGTTGGGATATTCTTCGAGGCTAGGATGTAAGATGCGAGAAAGCCAACGTCTGCCGACGCCATCCACGAACGGAGACCAAGACCCCCGTGACGGAGAGGTAGATCAACCAAGGCCGACGCACGCTGATTGAGGCAGGGCCGTCCCACAATCCGCTTGGGTACTAGACACATGAGTGCATCGTAGCGAGACCTTTCGCTGATGTACTGGGCAGGATCCCCGCCATCGAATAGGGTCCGGAAAAGATGAGTAGACCGATGAGCCAGAGAACGCTGGGCAACCGTGAACTGTGCTTGAAGACTGGGTACGCGGCCAAGTGTATGGAAAGTATCTTCAAGGGTATCAAGGTGAGCTGAAATGAAAGACCTCTGGAATTCTTTAGAACCAACCGGGACCCCTAGAATACGCGTTCCATCATTGACTACTGGCATGTCACAAGGAAGACCGGCGTCGTAAAGGGCCGAAGGAGCGACCGAGGGGGAGAAGACCTTCCCCTTGTCATTCCTCAGCTCTCCTTGTAAGTCAGAATTGTACAGGGAAGCCCAACGGTGGTAGGCCTTGATAGCGCGGGCAGGCGGGCCAACAATGTGCACATCATCACAATAGGCGAGGATCAACAAATCCGGAAATTCGGCGGCAAGACGCACGAGAGACGCATGGATACTTAGGCAGTAAAGAAAGGAGCCCCAAGGGCAACCTTGGCGAGACCCAACGGAGTTTAAAATTTCTTCAACATCACACCCAGGCTCAGGGAAGATAATTGAAGCAGTACCACCATACAAGAAGCGACCAAGGGTGAAAAGTTTCGGAAAACGCGAACGCAGAGGTGCCCAACAACGCGTGCGGCACCAGGAATTAAAAGCATTTTTTGCGTCGCACGAGATGTCCACGTGATCGGGATTAGACTCGAGGTGTGCCCGGATCGAGGCAGCCATCAGCTCACAACCGCCAGGAAGGAATTGACCGAATTGGAGTGGGTTCGGAGAAAGGAAAAATTTGATGATATCCTGGCGGCACATAGAGAGAGCAAGGCTGCCTATCAAGCGCACGATGACATGCCCAACCACGATGGGACGAAGGCCACCCAACTCGTCTTTTGGAATGACGACACCTCTACCTGAAATAAG
>PIVT01000701.1 GCA_003353845.1 Pseudomonadota bacterium
AGTTCATCTGATGGAAGAACAAAGTCGACATATAACGCAAAATTTCCGATTCCAGAAGCTTTAATACCATCCAAGTCTAAATCATTTGTCGAATAGATCATGGAAGAAACCCCCATGTTGCTTAGTTCTATCGCCTTCTTATACTCACTCCCAAGCGAGCCAAGGTTATCACCCCGATACGTCACAGCCTTAATTTTATTTAAATCAATCCAATCAAGAATAAATGGTGTATTTAGATCTATATTTAATGCGACATTATTAAAACCTAAATCTATTGCTTCATTATATTTATCTATACTGAATACTTCGATAATAGATTTATCTTTATCTATTATATATTTTGAAAGCAAGGCAAGATTTTTTATTTTATCCGTAACTAACACCACGTCATTTCCATCTAGAATATCAATGGCACCGTCAGCATATCCGATCCAGATCTCTTCGCCAGAATCATTTGCAACAACAACATTTGCACGGTTCGATGATAAGTCATCGTCGACATTTAGAAAATCGAGCGTCAGACTGGATTTGTCTACCTTCAGCAAACCTCCTTCAGTGGAGGCCCACACCGCATCATTTGTAACAACAACGTGGTTTGGACTCCAGCCTGCCGAAACAGTCTCCCATTGTTGCCCAAATGCCGGTAAAAATGCCAAAGATAAAATGCCACGACTGAGT
>PIVT01000200.1 GCA_003353845.1 Pseudomonadota bacterium
GGACCGCGTGGAAGAGGGCCGCGCCGCTGGAGTTCCAAACGCTAGATCTTGACCTGGAGGTTTTTCAAATGGGCGTTCCTGAGAAGACATACCACGAATTAGTTGTGGCATTATGCCGGCTGGAGCGGAAGAAGGCGGCGTTCGAAAAAGAAGCCAAAGAAGTAGAGGCCGCAATATTTTATCTTTGCAAGAAAATAGAGTGTTCGGAGTTTCCTTCTCATGCTCTTATCCATGATGCTTTTCGAATGCGGTGCGGCCGATACGATGAGGTTACGCCATGAGCGAGCATGGAAGCAAAGCCAATGAGTTCGCGCGGTCCCTGTACAACCTGGAGTGCCAACGGAGGGGCTACTACAACGCCACGAACAAAAAGCCCTCCGGCGCCCGCTCCAGTCGAAAGTTGAAGCGCCGGAGGACTGCCTACAACAAAGAAATGGACAAAAGATTCGCCAGGATTTACAAGAAAGTAGCAGGCGCCGGGGAGTCTGTTCTTTGTGTCCGTGATGAAGCGCTCCGGATGCTTTCGGAGTGCCAGGGGGATTAAGGCCGTGACAGAGGCATTGTTTAAACGCATCGACGCCATTGCCCACGAAAGGGAGTCTTGGGCGGGAGAGCTTCACTTCGCGCTAGAGTCCGAACGGTTCCCGTCGTGGCTCGCGAAGTCCCGCGCTGTCACACGCCTTGAAATGGGGTTTCTCGACGCCCGCGCACGATTGGTTTCGGCCTATGCGGAAAAGGGGTATATTGACGGCCCGATGTTCTTTCCCAACCGGGAAAAAAACCCCAAGGGGCCGCATATCGTTAACACATGAAAGGACACCTGACAGATGACCGAAAAAAAGCCGGACGTGAAAATGACGGAGGAACAAAGGCTCGACTACGTGATCAGGGTATTGCGTGACGTTGAGTGGGGCTATGGGCTTTGCTATGGGCTTTTGGACGAGAACTATGCGCGCGTTGAGAGGTCGCTAGGCGCCGACGACGCCAAATATATTCGGATGTCACTTGAGCTGAAATATTCCTTCCTTATAGATGAGCATTTCAAGCGCCTCCTTCCCGTCCTGAAAGAGGTTGACGCGGACATAATTGAGCCCGGAGGCCAAACACGCTTGAGTGAGATTGAGCAAGAAATTAAGGCGGGCCGTCCCATGGGGGAAAAGCGGCGGGGGCTCTTCGAAGAAGAATTCGGCGTGAAGCCAGACGGGGGCAAGAAATTCGATGCCTGATCTAATCCCTGACACGCTTTTGGCCGCCGCAGTCAAGGACGCCGCCGAAATCGAACGTGTGACAGCCCTTATCCGGGTGATCGAGGAGGAAAGAACGCTCTCAACTTTCGCCATAGGCCCCGATCTGTGCTGGCGCGTCATGAACGAACTGAAAGAAAAGCGCTTGAGTATGTTCTGGGATCTGGCGTTTAAATTGAGAGCCGGAACCAGCGGGCACGTCGAAAATGATCCGCTCGAAGTGTTTCTCGAATGGACCGGGATTGAGAACACTCAGATATTCAATGACTGCGAATGGATTCCGGCCTTTTTCATTGATGAGAACGGAAAAGACATGATGATCCCGACCATCAAAGGATACGATCTGAGAGTCTGCCCCGGTGATTTGCTGGTCCGTTCCCATAGCGGGCAAACCCTCTATTTTTCTAACCCTGACTACGTGCTTGTAGTCGAGCCGGCTGAGGATGACCTGTGGGGCGCCGGCGGATGAAGCGGGTTCTTTCGTTTTCGGGGGGCAAGGACTCAACGGCCATGTATCTTTTGGCGTTAGGGCGCGGAAAAGACTTCCTCCCAGTGTTCGCAGATACCGGCCATGAACACCAGTTGACCTATGACTTTATTCGGGAACTGCCCCGCTTAACCGGCGGGCCTAAAATACGGTGGGTAAAGGCCGACTTCACGGGGGCAATAGCACGAAAGCGTAAATTCATTGCCAAGAACTGGCCGGGTGATGGGGTTCCGGAGGACCGTATTGCCCGAGCCCTGGCGCTCCTGCACCCTTCCGGAATCCCATTCCTTGATCTGTGTTTGCTCAAGGGCCGGTTTCCTTCAACCATGGCGCGGTTCTGCTCCCAAGAACTCAAGCACTTCCCGGTGTACCTACAGGTCATTGCCCCATTTTTGGAGGCCGGGCACCGGGTTATGTCCTGGCAGGGCGTCCGTGCCGAAGAGTCTCCCCGGCGGGCTGCTCTGCCTGTTCGGGAGAAAACCGAAGAAGGGCTATCCACCATTCGGCCAATCCTTAAATGGTCATGGGAGGATGTCTTCGCTATCCACCGCAAGCACGGCATTGAGCCCAATCCCCTCTATCGGCTCGGTTGCAGCCGTGTCGGGTGTATGCCTTGCATTCACGCCCGCAAAGACGAGATCCGGAACATTGCCCACCGCTTCCCCGATGAAATAGATCGGGTGTCAGAATGGGAACGCCTTGTTACCGAGACGTGCAAGCGGGGGCTTTCCTCGTTTTTCTCACACGACAAGGTTCCCGGCGATCACCAGGGCCGGGCAGGTATTCCAATGCCGGATATCCGAGAGGTTGTAGAATGGTCGAGGACGGCCCGTGGCGGCAAACAGTTTGGCTTTGCCAGCATGATGGAACCGGCGCAATGTTCCAGCCTCTACGGACTGTGTGAGTAGGGCGCCGGCGGATGGATGACGCGGCGACCCTGAAAGCCAAGATCATCGCTGGTAGATCCGTTGTCTATCGGCTCATTGAAACACGCTTTCCCGACCAGACCGTGAGGTTCTTCAAGAATTGGGTTTCGGAGCTTGAAAAGGCGCTTGATGCGCGGGAAGAA
>PIVT01000702.1 GCA_003353845.1 Pseudomonadota bacterium
GGAGTATTTGAGCCCCGTAAGGTGGTTCATCTACATGACGCCAAGATCGAGGCACTGCAAGAACTCATTGAGGAACTGGCCGGTAGCCCTCTACTGGTCGGGTATGAGTTCAACCATGACCTCGACCGGCTTCGCGCGGCCCTTGGAGACGTCCCCTACATTGGGTCAGGCGTCTCCGGGGACCAAGCGGCACAGATTGAGAAGGACTGGAACGCAGGCAAGCTGCCTGTACTGTTGGCGCACCCTGCTTCAGCAGGACACGGACTAAACTTCCAGCTTGGCAGCGCAGCTCACGTCTGTTGGTTCTCCTGCACATGGGACTTTGAGCTGTACGACCAATTCATTAAGAGGATCTTTCGCCAAGGTAACAAGGCGCTGCGGATCTTCAATCACTTGCTTCTCGTTGAGGACAGCATTGACAACAAGACGCGGGACGCAATACAAGGAAAGCAGTTGACGCAGGCGAACTTCTACGCTGCAATCAACTCGGAAATTTACCATAATGGTAAGTCGGACACCTCACCGGATGAGGACAGAGAGGACGATCACATGACCAGGAAATTGGATCGCAAAAGCAGCAGGCGAAAGCCTAAAGAAGAAGAAGTCGAAGACGCGGACTATGAGGACGTGGATGAAGATGAAGCGGAAGACGAGGATGAAAAACCGGCAAGGAAGTC
>PIVT01000704.1 GCA_003353845.1 Pseudomonadota bacterium
GGTACGCAGCCCCTGAATCTGCAAGGCATTTGGAACGACAAGATCCTTCCACCCTGGGGAAGCAAGTACACGATCAACATCAACATTGAGATGAACTACTGGGTGGCGGAAGTCTGCAACCTCAGCGAATGCCACGAGCCCCTGCTACGCATGGTCGGCGAGCTGCAGGCGCCGGGAAGGAATACGGCAAAAGTCCATTACAGAGCCGGTGGCTGGGTTGCGCATCACAACACGGACCTCTGGCGCGGCACAGCGCCGGTTGACGGCGCGCAATGGGGAACATGGCCGACGGGCGGGGCATGGCTTTGCCAACATCTTTGGGAGCACTATCTCTACACGGGTGACGCCGAACACCTCAAAAAATCCTATCCCATCCTCAAGGGCGCGGTTGAATTCTTCCTGGATGTTCTCGTCGAGAATGAGGACGGTTACCTGATGACCTCGCCGTCGATCTCACCCGAGCATAGCCACGGCGGCGGGACGAAGGATGGTCTCAGCGTGGGGCGCGATGGGACCTCGGTTTGCTCGGGGCCCACCATCGATATGCAGATCCCACGCGATCTATTTGCGAACTGCATGGCGGCATCGGAGATTTTGGACATCGACAAATCCTTTCGGTCACAGGTGGCGAAGAAGCGAGCGCGTCTGGCGCCCATGAAGATCGGTCGGCATGGCCA
>PIVT01000705.1 GCA_003353845.1 Pseudomonadota bacterium
ACGGAAATAGTAATCGAGCCATTCTCTCGGAAGATCAAACTGTGCTGGGAATAGTCGCTGCTTCAGGATGTTTTCCCAGCTAAGTCTCTTCGTTTCGATTCCTCTGACTCTCGCGGAACTCTGGTCACTGCCGTTCTGTGATCGCTTCTGGATGAAGTTATGCGAAACCGATAGAATCGCCATTCGCTCCATTGCGCATTGACGTCGTTTGCTGAACGCGATCGTTTCACGTCGATGATTCGCGCTGCCATGACGTAGCCTGAGATCGGTCAGGTTGACTGGAAAGAGTGGATTCTTCGACGTCCGTCGTGCCTTCGACGAGGTGACTGTGAGTTCGATCTTATTCAGCGATTTGACATCCCGTTTCAGTCGCCTGAGTGCCCTTGGATATGCCTTGTGATCATCACAATGGAGCCGCAGAGTGCCATCCGGCAGATGTTCAATGAGTGGTTGCAGCAGGCCGTAAATGCCATTTTCAACGGCCTTTGGAATCGGCCGGCCGATCGTTTCCTCCAGCTCTTCACGCTTCGCTTTCTGCGCCGTTGTCATTGTGCCTTTGCGCCGAAGCGGGCTATCGGTGAAGTTGTAGATGCACCACCTCTCCGCTCCGAACGCCAACGTGATGTGGAAGGGGTGGTAATGGGAAGACTCGAACGAATCGAAACCGTCGAAAACA
>PIVT01000706.1 GCA_003353845.1 Pseudomonadota bacterium
TAAAGGCTTCTTCGGACTTCACTCAGTGACGACAGCCGCAAAAACCCGCAAAACGGCTGGGGCCGTGGCGTGTGCAGCCCGTGCGCGCGCCGCGGCTGCCCTCGACGATCACTTACACGCAACACGCGCAACCATAGTAGGTGGCAACAAAAAGAAGCGCTCGCAAATGTCTGTTGAAGACCAAACGCGAAAAAAAGCAGGAAATGGCAGGGGCCGCACGGCCAAATCAGCTGATGAGCAGGGCACTGGACTTGAGTTGCCAGCCCTCGCAGGCACAGCTGACGTTCCCCACGACGTGAAGATGGATGACGAGAGGGTAGAAGAAGACAGGAATCGACCCAGGCCCAAGCGACAGCGAGGGAAGACGCAGGCCGAGGACACTGCAGGAGGACCGAACAGTGAACGAAGCGACGAGGACTGGGTGGCGTTGGAGCGCAGCGAGTGCGACAACGAGGCAGCCAACGGGCACAAGAGAGTGCCTGCGCTCGCAGACGACGGCGCCGGCCAGGTGGCAACGACAGGGGGAGACGAGCAGGGAACGGCAGGTGGCAGCGACGCCAGCCAGGAGCCGGGACCACGGGCAGGGGGCTTCACGTGGGGAGCAGGCCATGACCCGCGAGAGAGGCCAGAAGGGTCCGAGAGCTCCCCCCCTGTCATAGGAGGAGAGAGCTCA
>PIVT01000707.1 GCA_003353845.1 Pseudomonadota bacterium
TCACGCACTTTACTTTACTTTAGAGACGGTTACAGCAGTCGATCTCCTGCAACCATCCAGCGCCTACGCTCTCGAGAAAAACCGGAAAAGCCCAACCCCTGCAGCCTGTGCAGCAGGGGGTGCGGCCGCGCTAGTCACAGGGCGCCCAAAGCCGGGGGCCCTGCCAGTTCCGTGCAAAACGCTTCCAGCAGCGCCTTGCTGCTGCTGCCGCATCTGCAGAAGGTGGGGGTGAAGGGCGCCTCACGCAACCCATCACTGCCACCTCTCAGGGTTGGCCAACCTGGCCCTGACCCTTGTACGCACAGTGTGCTGGCTTCACCACCAACACCACGCGTGGTGGCTTCCGCGCGCAGGGTGACAACCCTATTGCGCACCGCGGGGGGGAGCACTTCAACCTGTGCTCTTGGGACCCTAGCCACAGCCGCTAGGATCCGAATTTTGACATTAATCAGCGGGACCTCTCCAGGGCAGGCTTCCTCGCACCATCCGGTGTCCCACCTGGCGTCTCTAGGAGACGTCCCACACCAAGGGCAGAAGTGCACCGCCCCAAAGCTAAGCTTGTGGTGGAAGCGGTAGGCAGCTCTAAGCCGCCTGGCCTGCACAGCAGCAGGTTCAGCCATGCGGCGCATCTGCCTGGGTCCTCTCGCCCTCGGCAGGGGGGGGGGCATCG
>PIVT01000201.1 GCA_003353845.1 Pseudomonadota bacterium
ACCAATCTTGGCCCATTCTTCCAGCAGAGGACGTTCGTCTGGGCCGGGCTCGAGCTGACCAAGCAGGAAATTGAAATAGTCGATAAACCCGATCGAGGTAGCCTTTTCAGGATCATACGCGGGGAAGGCGGGTGTGGGTGCAGGCTCAGGCGCGGGCTGCCCCAGGTAGGCACTCAGGGGCGTTAATGTGAACTGGTCTTGCAGGGCGTTGACCGCGGGCACATCCTCCGCCCCGGCTGCGGCTGTGCGTCCCAGCAGAAATAGGAAACGGCCTTCCGTTCGGCGCACCCCATCAATTCCCTCCGGTGTGGGGCCATCCCAGCCGGGGCCAGCAAACAGGTATCGCCCGGCCTGATAGCCGGTTGCACGAGCGCCAATGTACTCCACATTGAAGGCGTACATATCCACAATCTGGATCACGTAGTAGCGTTCATCCGGAAAGTCCGGCAGGCTGAGCACGATCGGCTCCGTGCCCAGGTCCAGCCAGGCCATCGAGTACAGGGTGTCATTGTTAGGCGCGACAATCTCGGTGAACTCGGGACCCAAAAGCTGTCTCCAGTGGTTGAACTGGTTGAAAGGTGCCGTGAAGGTGGGCAGATTCTCATTAACCGCCTGCGCGTACATGGTCTTGTAGTTTTCCAACATCGAGAAGGCGAAGATATAAGCTTCTTCTGCGATCCGTTTTGCTTCTGGCGGGGTAATTTCACCCATTTCTATTCTCCTTCTGAGAGTCCTGAGCGAGGATGGGCGTGAACGCAGCAAAGGCGAGCAGGACCACCATGGTTACGATGCCTCTACCTCGTGTGTATCTAAGAGTTTTCAGCGTCTTTTTCATAATGCTTCTTCCTTTGTTGATTGAACTTTCCGAAACAGTCAAACTTTTCGACGTAGCCTTTCAACTGGACATCTCCTTTTTTAATATGTGTGCCATTGGGCGTTGCTCAGTCCTCGACTATTCAACCAGTTCAATTTCGCCCGGACGCCAGGTCTTGTCGAACCATGCCTGAGTTGGACTATAGAGCCGCAGGAGACAGAACCAACCCTTGCCCGGGACTGTTTCAATCCAGTTAGCCTCTTTTCCCGTAGGCGCTTTGGGTCCGAAAAATAGATCAATGGACCCATCGTCGTTCGCGATCATCTTGTCACGGACGTTGTTCTTGCTCGGAAAAGGCTGGCTGGTTTGGAGTTCGGAGCGTGTCTGCGAGTCATAGACGACGACCGACAGGAACTGCTTCACCGGGAAATCCTTGGGGAGATTCATCTTGTAGGATTTGTCGCCATCCAGGTAGTCGCCATTCTTGTCCAGGTAGCCCCAGGCGTACTGAGAGCCTCCTCCGACGATCTCCTCCGCCATCGCCGGAGTGTTGACCGTTGCGAAGTAATAGAAATGGACCCTCGCGTCCCAGTCTCGCCCCCCCATGCCTTCGTCCTTGAGGTACTCCCAGGAGCCGCCGACAAATCCCTTCCTCCAATGGCTGTTCTCGTAGAGGAATGAAGACGCATCGCGGTGCTGCCAGAAGATCGCACGGGCCGTTGCATTGCCCACCGCCACCGCATCGGTGAGGAGCTTCTTCATCCGTTCATCAGGCGCGAAGGGCTTGCCCTTCTGTACGCCAACGGATGCGAAGAGGCCGCGCAACTCGGGATCGAGCATGGTGATCGGCTCCCGATCCAGGACCGCATGCAGTTCCTCGAAGAACTCGAAGTTGTTGGCGTGAATCGTGTTGAAAGGATTCCCGGAACCGCTGATGAATTCCATGGCCGGCGGGCTCGCGGCTGCGGCAAGGGGGTACACCTTCAACGATTCGGTCCACATCTTGTTCGCGGCGTCCGGCTTGCCGTCCACCAGGAAGCCCCGCAAGATCAGCCAATTCCCCCAGCTGGTGGACTTGGCCACGAAATATCCGTTCGGCACATCCCCGTCGTAGCCGGGAGGCAGGATCAGGTACTTGCCGCCTTTCCCCTTGTCAGGACCCGGGGCGCCCATGTCTACCACGAAGCGGAAAAAGGCGTCGTTCACTGTTCCAGGACCAGCCCCGGATGGGATCTCTACGACAGTGGGGCCGTCCTTCTTGAGATCAAGCCAGGCGGTGGCATAGACCGTGTCCGTGTTTCCGGTCAAGAACAGGGGGTCGCTATCCATCAGCTTGTCGAAGATTACAATCTGATTCGAGTTGCGGGCGCCAATGGAGGCCATCCCTCGCCTAATTGCCTCCAGGGAAGCCGCGGGCATTCCGTTCAAGAAGGTTTCTACACCTCGATGGAAGTCGAGACTGTCGAAGACCAATGACGCGGTCTGCTTCGTGGGAATTCCATCGAAGAATCTCAGTGTCCCGATCCGGGTCTCAACCGTATCCGGCGTGAGAATGGCGTCCGGTATCTTGTTGTTGTAACCCGGGGTGTTTTTCGCAAGGCCCATCGTGCTAACACCCAGTAATAGGATACTCGACAAAATCAGCACACATATTATTGAAGTAAATCTCATCATTGTTCTTCTCCTTGATAAATCTACGGTTTCTGTTTTCTCACCGTGTGTTCTTGTGGTTTTCCCGTCCTTCATGATCACGGGGCTCTTGTCCTTGCCCATCAGGAGCAACAGATCTTTGATCAGGCTGCCTTTGACCAGGACGGCCTGCCCCATGGCCAGCTTCTCGCTCTTGCCGTCGAGAATATTGACGTTCTTAAAAAGCGTCTGTTGTACGACGGACGAATTCTGTGCAAATACTGGATGTGCGTAGGCCAGCAGCATGGCCATGAGGATGCATA
>PIVT01000708.1 GCA_003353845.1 Pseudomonadota bacterium
CTTCGAGCCCGTCCCTAAGCACGGAAGGAGATAAGCCATGACAGGCGAGCTTACATTCACGGTTCACGGTGTGACGTACCGCGAAAAGCCCCGCCATAAGGACCCGTGGAGATTGTTTATGAACGGGCAGGGGGAATGGTTATTCGAATGCCAAATAGGGCCTCTTTGCACTTCGTTCGCCATCCCCTACATTGCCCCGGCGGTCGACTCCTTACGCGCGGGCTTGGTGGATGAGTGGAAGCGGAACGTTATTGGTAACGCTGAAACACCCGAAGCGTTGCAGCGCCGGACCGTCCTCCTGGCGGCGTTCGAGCCGGTTCAGGAGGACGATCATGCCTGAAAAGACAGTCCAGGAAATCGAGAAAGAGATGTGGAAGGTCGTCGATGCTGCTTTCAAAGTGGCACTCAAGGATCTTGCCAAATTAGGATGGAAGGAAGGCGCCTTCGTCAAGTCGCTAGGAACAGGCGTCGTCTACCGTTTAACGGATGTTGAGTGGAGCAAGGGGTACAATGAGGTGAACGTGGAACTGCTCGGGGGGAAGCACATCGGGCGTTGGGATCTTATTGGCAGCCCTTGTGATTTTGAGATCGTTGATAAGGAAGATTGAACCATGAAGATTGAAACAACCGCAAGTGACCTGAAGGCCGTGATCGCACGTGCCGCGAAG
>PIVT01000202.1 GCA_003353845.1 Pseudomonadota bacterium
GGTCCTTGCCAGGTCAAATTCACTGAATTCCATGTCCAAGTGGGCAGGCCCGGCCCCGTGGTGATGCGTGCATTTTGATCGGGGGCAAAGTCTGAGCTACTAGAGAAGGAATCAAAAACGTCATCGCGATAAGCCGATGAAATGCGCTTCTTGCTGGAAATGCTGTCCATCGAGGTTTTATGTACTGCCCCTAACTGCCTGAGCCCCTTCTCCGAGGGTATTTCTTGTTGGGCATCCAGCGCTTCGAATCGCTGTACCTTTGTCCAGGGATACTCCAGCGACGGAAAGCTGGCCGTGCGCAGTTCTGTGACCATGAAGCTCAGAGAGATCAGTACCAAGCCGGCAATGGCCGCGAAGCGATAACCCTTCACCCATCGATCAAACTTGCCTTCGGGCACGGCGCGGAACAGTGCCTCGGCGATAAGCAAATGCACCCATGCCCAATTGGGTGCACCGTATTCGGTGTAGGTCAGCACTAAAGTCAGCAGGGCGGCCACGCCCCACGCTGGCCCCCAGAGACGAAAGAAAGCCATGCTCAGGACGAGCACCATGAAGAGATTCAGCAGGTCCCAATTCTTCACCCAGGTTTCAGAGGCTTCGTCGACGCCGCCAATGTGAAGAACGTCCCAGCCGGGCGGTAGATGCAATAGCCCGGAGACCTGGTAAAAGTCCTGATCCCAACTGACGGCAGAGATGCTGCTGTTACTGACAGCTTCGATTCGGCTATCGGCTTCGAGTTGAATGCTACCCAAGGGAACTTCGATCCCCACTTGATTAGCCTCGGTTTTCAGGTTCGTAATGAACTGGTCTTTGCCGTTGAGTGCCAGCCGTCCCAAGGCGGTTTCAGGTTGCATTTCAATGCGATTACTTCGATTGATCACGCCGGACATTTCATCGTGGACCGTGTAGCCCTCTCCATCAAAGTCGAGCCACCACTGGCGTGTCAACGAAAGCCGGTCCGCCACGGGGTCGGCATCCCCCCGATGCTTCTCTTCCAATATCAACCGGGAATCGGATTCCATGAGGAAGGCCGGATAACTGCGCCACTCCTCGGGTAATAAGGTCTGTTGCGGGTCTACGCGGGCGGCCCCGCCCACTTCGACGACGCGCAGGGCCGGTCGGGCGGCAAAGGTCCAAACTTCGTGCTTGTCCCAGAGGCCGTCGGGTTGCGGGCGCTTCACCTCGGCCAAGGGCGCGTCGTAATGAGACTCCAAGTGAAGTACCCAGGTGCCGGGGCGCACTTGCACGCGCAGGTGGCCATCGGGTTCCAGTCGAGCGGGTACCGGCGTCCGGAAGGAAAGCGGGGTCCAACCCTCGGGAAGTACGCGTCCCAGCAGCACCTCTCGACTTTTCCCTGAGACGCGAAGTTCTATGCGCGTCGTCAGTTGAACTGGAATCGCATCCGTAAGTAGTCGATGAACCACCACCTCAAGGCGACTCTTCTCTCCTGAATCATCCAGGTTTCGCTGCTGTAGCCAGAGTTCCCCCTTCTCATTGCGTCGCGGAAAGTCAACTTTTTCGCCCCTGAGCGTGAGCTGGATAATCCCTGTTTCGTGGGGAATCTTGAGAAGTTCGGGGGGCGCATCCCAGAGAAACTCTCCTGAAACCCGATGCGTACCTTTCTCCAGCCAAACCGAGGGTGTGCCTGCACGCGCGAGAGTGGCCGAGGCCGTGCCGTCAACGCGTACGTTTTGAGGCCAAAGCTTGGTATTGCCGGGCAGGTAGACCCAGCCCGGATCGTGAACAAGCCACTGTTGGGAGAATTGGCCCTGGGTCTCGCCGAGTTGAAGTTCCAAGCGGCCGGGCCAGGCACAGCGAAAATTTTCGGCGGCTCCATCGAGAAAGGGGCAAAGCTTTTTGGTGTAGCCATCCATGGCCCAATCGGTCCAAGCTTGGAGGGGGGCAGGAACCTCGCTTCGTTTCAGGGGCGTCGCAGACGCGCCCCCTTGGAAGAGCACCAGAACAAGCGAAACAACCCCGAGCAGAAATCGACTTTTCCGTAGCATGAGCATCCTCCAAAATTTTACGAACTCGAAAGATAGGCGGATCTTCCGAATCCGGTAAGAGGGCATTATCACAACTAGAGGTGACTGAGTCTCGATTTATCCGCTTGAAAACCGCCCTACCCACTCTATTCTCTTCGTTTGGGATTGGTTTCCGGCCTCTGGGGCGTACGCATGGCGAACATTGGAAGCGCTTTGCCGATGAGACTTCAGCTGTTCCTATTTGTTGCGATTATTCAAGGTCGTAACAGCGTGGTCTTTACCGAAGTTGGGGTTTGGCGAATCGTGGTAGCGTTGGCACTCCTTGGTCTTGCCGTCGCTTTTCACGAGAAGCTCTCTGGTGTGGTGCCCTTCTAGAGCTGAATGCTCCGCAAAACATCCGTCAGGGTGTCCGGCACTCCCATCATCGTCGCGAAAAGTGTCGCCAGTCCGATCCAAAATGCGGGTGCTTCAGTGATGGACTTCCTTCGCCCCATGAGTTCGGACTCGATTCCCTTGAGCACGACTCGCTCTAGCTCAGACTTGTGAGCCTTCTCACGCAGTTCATTCACCGCGAACGGGCGAAAGCTCAACGCGATCTTCCGCAATGCGACGATCAGCACGAGGCAAAGAAACGACAAGCTCTTGGGGTATGCGCTGAAGGCGCAAGCCATTGCTGCACAGAAGGCCAAAAGCCCCGTCGTCATGTTCAGGTAGCTCAGCCACGGTTTTACTTCTCGCTTGGCGATGTGGATG
>PIVT01000709.1 GCA_003353845.1 Pseudomonadota bacterium
TAGGCTCCATGGCCGGTAGCCTGAATTGGATCTACACCCATCCGGAGTGGAACGTCGTGTGGATGCACTTAGAGGATACCGTCGAGAACTCACCGACCGAGTTAGACCGCGAGGCCAACGAATGGGCGCTCAATTACTGGGACACCCGTTCGCGGAAGACCCGTACGGAGGAGATCTTCGAGAAGAGGTACGGATACAGTGCACTCCCCGCTGTCGATTCGATGCTTATTTGCTCGTTCCATGAGTGGCCGGGCGGTGGTGGCAACCTCAACTACCCTCTGGTTTACCAGGAAGGTCTTGCCAGCGTGATCAAGGACTGCAAAGAGCGGATGAACTCCCTGGACATGCGCCTGGAAAATGCTACCAAGTTCTACTTCTATGAGGCCAGTATCATCCTGATGGAGGCGATGATCCGCTTCTCGAATCGTTACGCAGTACTGGCTCGCAAGATGGCGTCAAATGAAAAGGACAAGACCCGCAAGGCGGAGCTGATTTCCCTGGCAGAAACCTGCGAACATATTCCCGAGCATCCCGCACGCAATATGCGGGAAGCCTTGCAGGCCCACTGGTTCGCTCACCTCGCCGCAGAGCTCGAGCAGGTCGGCTGCGGCTACTCGGAGGCCTACCTGGGCCAGAAACTGGATCCGTACTTTCAGGCCGAC
>PIVT01000203.1 GCA_003353845.1 Pseudomonadota bacterium
CTTGTTCATGGCCGCCTGGAACAGGCGAGCGTCTTCGACGTTGAGCGTGACGAGTTCCAGCTTGTGCCCACCGGTGGGCATGGGGAGCTGGCCGAGGATCTGAACCTTGTCCCGAGGATCAAACGACTCACCGGTTTTCTTGGATGTGCCGCCCGGCTGGACGTACACGTTGGCGACTTGGCCGCAGAGGGTGAACATGGCTTCACTCATCGCTGGAATCCTCCAGCTCTTCATCGTGAGCAGTCCAGAGCGCCACGATCTCCTGTGACCACGCCGCGCGGTCGGCTTCGGTCATCTTGCTGCCGATAGCGGTAATCGCTTGCTCCATCGCAGCGCCGATCAGCTCGAACAGCAGTTCCTGCCGGGACAGTTCGAGAACGTCAGCCACCTTGTCGATTGCAGCCACCTCCCCCTTCGGAAGGCGGACAGTGACGCCCCGGTAACTGGACGGGCTGCTGCGCATCATCTGCTTGATGGCCTGTTCCTGAACGCGATGATTCACGAAATCGCTGACGCTTTCGTGAGTGTTAATGCGGGTGCCTTCAACTGCGCGATTAATCATTTGCCTCTCCTGTGATTTTCAGGCGAATCATGCCTGAGTGCGCAGTGATTGTTGACCGATGCAGGTCGAAAATCAAGCGCAACCACAGTCCGCGCAGGGTTTCTACGCCTTGGGCTTTTTTCAAGCGCGCTAAAAGCCCCTCCGGGGGCCCTGCCGGGGGCCTCTCGGCGAGGGCCAGGGGCGCTGGGGGAAGAGCGTCCCCAGCTCCCCAGGCAGAGAGTGATTCAGGCGTGCAGGGTCAAGGGTGCGCTCCGCCCGTGCCTCCGTTCATCCGGGGGAAAAAGCGCCCCCCGGACGAGCCGGGGGCGCGGCCCCTGACCTGTCAACTTTTCGTGCACGTCCAGGAGGACGAAAACCGACGAACGGCCTATTTATCGTTACGTAACGATTGCCTATTTATCGTTACGTAACTATAATTAATCCAGACCTAGCCGGAATGGAGTAACCGAAATGACCAACGAAGAACGCCAGTTCCACCTACGGATGGCAGAGAACATCGAGACCCGCGCGAACGCCATCATCGAACAAGTTCGGCGGGGCGAGAAAAACAAGACGATGCTGAAAACCGCCCATGCACAACTGGCAGACGCCAAGCGAATCCGAGGGTGGGCAAAATGATCGACGCTAACGACAAACAGACCCTGCCGATCGACCTACAGGACGAGTCCCTCAGGCCGCAGCCGAAACGCCGAGGCCGACCGGCGACCGGCAAAGCCATGAGCAACGCCGAACGGCAGCGCCTCCACCGGGAACGGCAAAAGGCGCAACGCGAAGAACTGGCGCGGGCACTTGAGCGAATAGCAGAACTTGAGGCGGGCGCTAAGTAAGGGGAATGCCCGGTGCCGGGCGGTGTTCGGCTGATTTGGGTGATTCGCCCGTGAAGCGGTATTCCCCGCCCAGGAAGCGGTAGAACCGATCCCAGTAGGGGAGGGAGTCCAGAGGTTCATCCAGGAACGATTCGGGCACCTCGACGCCACGGAACAGGCCAAAGCTGTTCAGCAGGCGCTTGCCCTTGAGTACCTGAGCCGCGTGCCAGTTGTCGGCAAGGCTCAGGTCCGAGAACTTCACGGCGTACTTGAAAACCTCTAAGAACCCCTCGCTAGGATCGCCAGTGATGGGCCTACAATCGACGATCATGCTATCGCCCGTGATTCCGTGCCACTCAGCACTGATCGCGCTCTGAGAGGGCGCAGAGGCCGCCAGAACGATCATGTGGCAGTGCGGGTGCCAGCCCTTGCCCTTGTTCGTCAGTTCGAGCGTGTAGACGGCCCCCTCGGCCTTGCACAGCTCCGTCCAGGGCGAACCCCGCTTGCCAGCGTTGAAGAACCGGCGACGGTCCATCAGCCTGCGGAGCGATTTGGTCAAATGCGCTTGACGCTCGGCGAGGTCGTCGCCGTTCTTCACGGTGAGCGTCAGCAGGTAGGGCTTGAGATCGGGGCGCTCGGCGCGGATGACTTCCCAACGCGCCAGATAGGCGCCGAGGGCCTTGGCGCCGCGGCGAATGGCACAGAGCGGGCAGACGAGGTGCTGCTTGCAGAAGGAGGCGTTGTGCAACCGTACCTTGCCCACGGTGAAGTACTCCCGGAAGTGCAGGTAGTTGCCACAGCTGGCGAGGCCCGTGGCGGTCTTTGTCGCTTCGACCGATGGAGCGCCCCGAAGGTGCTCCAGCATCGCCAGGGACCTTGCGTGCGCTTGGCCGTAGCGTGCTAACCTATCGCCGAAGTTTTCAGCTTCATCGACCCCTGTGAACGTACCGGCCGCCAAGTCAGACACGTTCACGGGGGTTTTCTTTTTGGCCATTCGTGGCCCTCCTTCCCGTGCAGTCAGCATACCTGCTGCCCACACTTTGTTTCTATGTATCAAGTAAAGAAGCGCCGACCCCCGGCACACGTACCATTCAGCTGCGCTGAAAAGCCCGTGTGCCGTGGCCCGGAAGCCATCTGAGGTTGATCTACGAAGCAGTGACGAGCTGAGGCTTTGCGCCCTGCGGGATGAAGTAGCCGACGCTTTTGCCGAGCGCATAAACGCCAACCGGGACGCGAACGGTCTTGTTCATGGCCGCCTGGAACAGGCGAGCGTCTTCGACGTTGAGCGTGACGAGTTCCAGCTTGTGCCCACCGGTGGGCATGGGGAGCTGGCCGAGGATCTGAACCTTGTCCCGAGGAT
>PIVT01000710.1 GCA_003353845.1 Pseudomonadota bacterium
GTGCGCGTGTCCCGGAGCGTCGTAGATATACTAAAAGGGAACATGTGTAGGCCCGGATCACTTCCCATGCGAGCTCGTCTCGGTACGAGGCAAAAATGCCGTGGAAATGCACAGCCCTGGCACACTTTTAAGAGGCACAGAAGCTGCCGCCCGCTTCATTTTAAGCATCCAAAGGGCCAGCCCCATCCCCAAAAAGCGCATTGGGCTTGCCTTAGGTGAATGGACGGGCGCCCCATCGCATTTTGCGATGCCTCATGCCGCCCTTTCCCCATTTGCACCCGGTTTTCGATGCCCGGTCAGCCGTCTTCCCGCCAAAACCTGTAAAATTTCCACCGAAGAGGCGCCTTTCAGGCCTTCTTGTGCGCCACTCCTGGGGCGAGGCGCTATGATGCCCATGCCGGGGCGTTCCTCTATATATATGTGAAGGCTCCGACACTTAGATATGGCATTTGGGGCACATCTCGTGTCATCAGGAACGAAAAGAGGCAAAATAAGCTCCCTCGGGCCAGTGCAGACAGCACACCGATTTTGACCGATCAGCAGCCTTCCTCGGGGTCTTTTTGGACAACCCATGGCCGTGCGCGTGTCCTGGCGCGTCGGAAATACATCAAAAGGGAACATATGTCGGCCCGAATCTCTTCCCGTGCGAGCTCGTCT
>PIVT01000093.1 GCA_003353845.1 Pseudomonadota bacterium
TTCTTGCCGCTTATGATGACTTTTATGTTTTACCAGTTCCCATCGGGATTGGTTTTGTACTGGCTGATGAATAATCTCTTAACCATCGGCCACACTGCTTGGATGCACCGCGGCGACCAGAAGGCGACGGCCTGAGGTCGCACCCTCATGTGAAAGGAAATTCCTGTGAACGATAAAAACTCTCCAAAAGAATTTGTGGGAGGGACGCGCGAAGAGGCCTTGTCGGCAGCGCTCTCTTATTTTGATCGACCCGAAGAGGAACTCACGGTTCGAACCCTGAGTGTGAACGAGGTGGCCGGGCTGGGCGACTGTACGCTCATCGTGGCCGTACCCAAGGGCTACGTGAAGCCCGAACCCTCCAGTAGCGACAGACCCTCAGGGCGCGGTGATCGCGGTGATCGCGGTGATCGCGGCGGTGACCGCAAAGAGCGCGGTGGCCGAGGCGAGAGGGGCGGCCGCGGGCGTTCCGAAGAGCGCGGCCGTGGGCCTCGCAAAGAGGAAAGGTCGCGAAAACCAAGAGGCGAGGGCGCAGCTGCCTCTGGTCCGGGGGTGCGTTCGGCCTCTTCAGATTTGGGTAAATTCGTCGAGGGCTTGGTTGATTTGATGGAAATCGGAGATTTTTCCCTGGAAGAGTCCGAGGATGGCGATCTGAACATTGTAAACCTGAGGGGAGCAGCGGCAGATCTCCTGGGATCGGGAGATGGCCGAGCGGTTGATGCGATTCAGTTCCTGCTCAACCAGGCGGCACTGCGCGGCGGAGACGAGAGTCAAAAAGTAGTGTTGGACGTCGAGGGAGACCCGGATCAGCGCGAAAGCTATTTGGTCAAGCTGGCAGATCGTGCTGCACGCCGAGCCAAGGATACGGAACGAGCCATGGCCCTGGATCCCATGAACCCCAAGGATCGCAGAATCGTGCACGTGGCATTGCGTGAGTTTGACGGGATCGCAACCATGAGTGTCGGTAGCGGGCGTTATCGTAGGGTTGTTGTCGTGCCCGAGGGCGCTCCCGAGTACGAAGAGGCCATCAAGTCGAATCAGAACAGCAACGTAGGGGCTTGAGAGAGCGTGTTCCACGTGGAACGGCGTAATGTTCCTCCTGGAACCGTACCTAAAAGATAAAATTAACGGCGGCGTTCCACGTGGAACGCCGCCGTTAGCCGTTTTTAGCCTATGAATCGTCCATTTGGATACAAAGAACTGACTGCTGGACTCTCTTCCCTCGGACTGCATCTGAGCGACGAGCAGATCACTGCCTTGTTGGGTCTGGCGGTACAGTTGGATAGTTGGTCTCAGCGAATCAGCCTGACCGGGCATCGTGGCGTGCCTGCCATTATCCAGGGTTTGATATTGGAGTCGCTGGCGCTGGGCTGTTCCTTGCCAGCTTGGTCCAGCCTTGTAGATTTGGGCTCGGGGGCTGGCTTCCCCGGACTGCCCCTGGCCATCGCCTGGCCGAACAGCAAGCTGATCTTGGTTGAGTCGCGGGAGAAGCGGGTCCACTTTCAGCGAGCCGCCATTCGCGCCCTGGGAATCGAGAATGTCACCCCTTTGCACGGTAGAGTTGAGAGCTTGTCACCCGAGCGGGCTGATGCAGTGGTGGCCATGGCCATGGCCAAACCAGAGCAGGCTTTGGGCTTGATGTCCAACTGGGTCGGACCTGGAGGATATCTGGCCTTGCCCCTGGGAGAGCAGCGTCCAGAGTTGAATCCTCCTCCAAACTTTATCTTTGAAGGGGTGGTGGACTACCCCGTTCCGGGGTCCGACGCTTGTAGGGCACTCTGGCTGGCCCGGCGAGTCAAAGATGGGGTGGATTCCTTAAAATAAAGTAGGAATAAAACAGAGAACGCACATCTGGCTCTGAAAATATCCAGAAGATCCTGCTATATGATTCCGGGCGGCTCAGCTTTTCGGCGGGGCTCTGAAAGGTGTCTAGATGACCGAGCAACGAAACATCTTTGCCATTGCCAATCAGAAAGGTGGTGTCGGCAAAACAACAACGGCCGTAAACCTCGCCGCCTGTTTCGCAGCCTCTGAGCGCACCACTCTACTTGTCGATCTCGACCCCCAGGCCAATGCCAGCAGTGCTTTTGGACTCAGCGGTTTGTCCGAGCATGTGTACGACGCCCTGGTGGGTTCAACGCCAGCCGACAAGCTTATTCAGCCTACAGATTTACCTTTTCTCCATGTTTTACCGGCAGGAACCGACCTGGTGGGTGCGGAAATAGAGCTGGTATCTGCCATCGGTCGCGAACGCCGCCTGGAACAGGCACTCTCGGTATTGCGCTCCCAATACGAAGTGATCATCTTGGATTGTCCACCATCTCTGGGTCTTTTGACCTTGAACGCCCTGACTGCTGCCGATGGCGTGATTGTTCCGCTGCAGTGTGAGTATTATGCGCTGGAGGGCTTGGCGCGCTTGATGGACACCATTGATATTGTGGCCACTCAGCTAAATCCGCGCTTGGCTCTTGAGGGCATTGTTCTGACCATGGTCGACGGTCGAAATAACCTCAGCCACCAGGTCGAAACCGAAGTCCGCTCTCACTTTGGTGATCGAGTCCTTCAAACGGTGATTCCCCGCAATGTGCGCCTGAGCGAGGCTCCCAGTCACGGAAAGCCTATTATTCTCTACGATATCCACTCCAAGGGAGCCGTGGCCTACCTGCATTTGGCCGAGGAAATGCTGAAACTTCTGGATTTATCCAAAGGATCTGGCAACTTAGCGAGTGAGAATACAGTAGAAGTTGAATCTTCAGAGGTGAGCAATAATGCAGCGGAGGGAGTGGAGTAGTGAGCCAACAGCGTAATGCACTAGGTCGAGGGTTAGGAGCCCTTTTACAGCCCCAGCAGCAGCCCCGCGGGGAAACGACCCAGGCCGAGCCCGAAGTCCAGACCGACGCAAGGGGTGGACTCCGAGACGTCCCCGTGGATCAAATTGATCCCAATCCCGAACAGCCGCGTCGCTTCTTTGACCCTGAACAACTGGAGACGCTGAGCGATTCCATCCGACGCCATGGTGTGTTGCAACCCATCGTCGTTTGTCAGCGCGGTGACCGTTACGAGTTGCAAGTCGGCGAGCGTCGTTGGCGCGCGACACAGGCAGCCGGCATTACCACCATCCCCGCACTCGTCGCAGAAATTGCACCGAGAGATCGGTTAGAAGTTGCCTTGATTGAAAATATTCAACGGCGCGATCTGAACCCCATCGAGTTGGCCCTATCATTTAAGGCTTTAATCGAGCGCGGAGCTACGCAGGACGACATCGGTAAGCGGGTCGGTATCGATCGCTCGAACGTTGCAAATCACGTTCGCTTATTGGATCTGTCCAAAGAACACCAAGAAGAAGTCGAGCGCGGAATCATTTCCATGGGGCATGCGAAAGTCTTGCTCTCGGTGACCAATCCCGAACGACGAATTTATTTACGCGATCGCATCGTCAAAGAACAACTCTCTGTTCGACGCGCAGAAGAACTGGCGCGTTCGTTTAACTCGGCAACCAAGCCCGCAAAAAAACCATCGACGGAGACCACCGATCCAGCCCTGCATCAACTGACGGATCGCTTGCGCGACCGCTTCAAAACCAAGGTGCGCATCCACGGCACCCAGACTTCCGGTCGTATTGAAATCAGCTACTCGGGCGGTGAAGACCTGCGACGGGTAGCCATGGCCTTGTTAAACGGACCCAAAGAATGAGCCACGGCCCCAGCGCAGACCCCCAGCGCGATAAATTGGTGCCCCTGGTGGCCAAAGGCACCTCCTATGACGGTTCGATTCATTTTCGAGGCGCTTTGCGCCTGGATGGTTGTGTTTCTGGTTCCGTCCGCGGTTCGGGCATTTTGTTTATTTCCGAAACGGCCAATGTGACGGGTAGCGTTTGCGTCGATCAACTGGTGCTGGAGGGCCAGCTGGAAGGCGCGGCTACAGTGGCGAACGACGTAATTTTATCGTCCGGTTCCAACCTGAACGGATCTCTCAAAGCAGCCAGCTTGCGTTTAGAAGAGGGCGCGTCTTTGAGCGCCAACCCATTGGAGATTGGTGCTCAGACTGCCTGAGAATCGAGCCCCTCAGACATTCCGCGCTACTACTTGAAGTTCCCGCAAACTATGTAATTATTGGGCCCCTCTTGGAACCCCGGGAGCAGCTTTTCGTCGGCTGTTTCCTCCTCGAGTAACTTCGAAATTCAACCTTCGAGCGTTCAACAGTTGCCGCTCCTGCGAGCGCTGAACTTCTTTGTTCTGGAGTACCCTAGGACGTGCAAAACCCACACTGGCGAGTAAAGGCCAGCTCTCATCTCTTCGTTGCCTCCGCAACGTTGCTCACCGCCAATGCGGCTCACGCTTCTCCCGAGTTGGTTCTCGTCCCCGATTTGTTTGAGCTCGGCGGATTGGTTCTCGCTTTCGCAGTGCTCGTCATTCCGCTTAACGCGCTGATCTTCCGCCCCCTGCTCGAAGTCTTCGACGCACGCGAGGAAAAAATTCAGGGCACGAGCCAGAAGGCCTCGGAAGTCGCAGAGCGCGCCAATGAACTTTTGAGCCGCTACGAAACTTCCATCCAGACTTCGCGTGAAGAGATCAACGCCGAACGCAAAGGTGCGGTTCGAGCCGCGCGCCTGGAAGAAGAGACGCTTACCAACACTGAGCGAGGCACCGCTGAAGAAGCCTTGAACGCAGCCCGCGAAGAACTGACTTCATCCGTCGATAGCATTCGAGTGGAGTTGCGCGAAAGCGCACGTGCCCTGGGACGCGATGCGGCGACACGAATCATGGGGAGGGAACTCTGATGCCCCTTAGAAACGTACTCGTCGTTCTTGGTTTGCTTGTGATGGTTGCCAGCACAGCCTCTGCTGCGGAGAGCGGCAGTGCCCTGCGCGTCTTGGGTTGGTCTTGGTTCAACCTGATCGTCCTCCTCGGTGTCTTGTATTACTTTGGGCGCAAAGCCGTTCCCGCTCTTATGGTGGTGCGCCGCGCCACTGTCAAAAATGAAATTGATCAAGCCAATCAACTCTTGGAAGAAGCCGAATCAAAATTCGCCCAGTGGCAAGAGAAGATCGAGCAGTTGGACCAGGAAGTAGGAGAGATCCGCACAGCTTCCCTTGACCTGGCCGAAGCGGAGAAGGAGCGCATTCTTGCGCAGGCCCGACAAACGGCCGAGCGCATTCGCGAAGAGGGCAAGACCTCCATTGCTCGCGAGCTTGAGAATGCTCGAAGCGAGTTGCGCGCCGAGGCGGCCGACCTGGCCATCGAATTTGCGCGAGAAATTCTGGCACAACAAGTGAATGATGCGGATCGAGCCAAGTTGCTCGACGGATTTGTTCAGGGCCTTGAGTCGGCCTCGACGACCGAGCAGAGAGGGTAGGAAGATGCAGGGTACAACCGTCTCCCGGCGCTACGGTCGAGCCATCTTTGATTTGGCCAATGAAGAAAACCGCGCAACCGATGTGTTGCGCGAGATCAAAGAGATTGCCGCCTTGTGCGAGTCTCACAGTGGTTTGGCCGATGTCTTGTATCGACCGGTACAGCGCCTCAACGAGCGCCTCGCCGTATGGCAGGCCATTGTTTCCCAGGGTTCCATCTCAGGCCTGGTCAAGAATTTCTGTTCCTATCTCATTGAAAACGGTCGCATGGGTGCCCTGCCGGCCATTGGCGATGAGTTGGAGCGGTTAGTCGATGAAGCGGCGGGCATCACCCGCGGCGAAGTCATCGCAGCAGCGCCTTTAAGCGAAGAAGAACTCGGTCGCCTGCGCAGTGCACTCTCTGCACGTGTGGGCAGCCAACTAGACCTCACTGTTCGAGTTGATCCAAATCTCATCGGCGGCCTCATTGCGCGCGTCGGTGACTTGGTCTTTGACGGCAGTCTCCAAACCCAGCTCGAGCAGCTGCGCAGCAATCTCACGAAGGGACAATGATTCATGGATATTAAACCGGGTGAAATTACCGACATCCTGAAACGAGAAATTAAAGATTACGAGCGAGAGATCGACATCGCCGAAACGGGGACCGTGCTCTCCGTCGGTGACGGTATCGCCCGTGTCTACGGCCTCGACAAAGTCATGGCCAGCGAGCTGGTCGAGTTTCCCGGCGGCGTGCAGGGCATGGTGCTGAACCTCGAAGAAGACAACGTGGGTGTCGCCCTCATGGGTGACGCCTTTCACGTGCGCGAAGGCGATACGGTAAAGCGAACGGGCAACATTATTTCGGTACCCGTCGGAGAAGGTGTACTGGGTCGTGTCGTCGATGCCTTGGGCGTTCCCATCGACGGTTTGGGCCCCATCGAGAGCAACACCATCCGACCAGTTGAAGTGAAGGCCCCCGGTATTGTGGCGCGCAAGAGTGTGCACCAGCCCATGATGACCGGCCTCAAGGCTGTGGACTCCATGATCCCCATTGGCCGCGGCCAGCGCGAGCTGATCATCGGCGACCGCCAGACGGGTAAGACGGCCGTTGCCATCGATGCCATCATCAATCAAAAAGATACCGATGTGAACTGCATCTACGTGGCCGTAGGCCAGAAGCAGTCCACTGTGGCTCAGGTGGTGGACAAGCTCAAAGAGCACGGCGCCATGGAGTACACCACGGTGGTGGCCGCGACGGCCGCCGAGGGCGCGCCCCTGCAGTTCATCGCGCCCTACACCGGCGTGACCATGGCCGAGTACTTTGCCACCAAGGGCGGCCACGTGCTGATCATTTACGATGATCTCTCCAAGCAGGCCGTTGCTTATCGTCAGTTGTCCCTGCTCTTGCGTCGCCCACCGGGACGTGAAGCTTTCCCCGGCGATGTGTTTTACTTGCACAGCCGCTTGTTGGAGCGCGCTTGTAAACTCTCCGATGATCTCGGCGGCGGTTCCATTACGGCCCTGCCCATCGTGGAAACCCAAGCCGGTGACGTTTCGGCCTACGTGCCCACCAACGTGATTTCCATTACGGATGGTCAGATCTTCCTCGAGACCGACCTGTTCAACTCAGGCATCCGACCGGCCATCAACGCTGGCCTCTCGGTGTCTCGTGTGGGTGGTTCGGCACAGACCAAGGCCATGAAAGCAGTGGCCGGCAAGCTGCGCCTCACCTTGGCCCAGTACCGCGAAATGGCGGCTTTTGCTCAGTTCGGTTCCGATCTCGACGCTTCCACCCAAGAGCTCTTGGAAAACGGAAAGCGCCTCACCGAGGTATTAAAGCAGGGCCAGTACTCGCCTCAGAGTATGGAAGCGCAGGTGATTGGTATTTACTCGGCGACACCGCAGGATGATCGCAACTCCTGGGTGCGCAACATCCCCGTGGGCGATGTCAGTCGTTACCTGGAGGAGATGTTGGAGTACATGGCAGCGAGCCATTCTGACACTGCCCAGAAGATTGCCACCGAACAAAAACTGACGGACGAAATTGAGAGTAGCTTGATCAGTGCCCTCGACGCTTTCGCAAAAATCTTCCAGCCATCAAAGGCCTAACTCATGTCGTTGCGCGATATTAAACGCAAGATCACCAGCGTCGAAAAGACGCAGCAGATCACGCGAGCCATGAAGATGGTAGCGGCGGCCAAGCTGCGCCGTGCGCAAGAAGCCATCGAAAGCGCGCGTCCCTACGCAGAGCAAATGAATCAGATGTTGGGTGGTATCGCGGCGCAGGCGGGCGACGCCTCCCATCCTTTGCTCGAGACTCGCGAAGAGCGCAAAAAACTTGAGGTCGTCGTTGTCACGTCGGACCGTGGGTTGGCCGGTGCTTTTAACTCTGCTGTGCTCAAGCACGCTGAGGCAATGGTGGCATCGCGTGAAGGTGATTTCGACCAGGTGTCACTAACTTGTGTCGGGCGCAAGGCCGTGGAGTTTTTTGAAAAGCGACGTCCCACGCAGGTGGGCCGAAGCCTGCAAGGCATTGCTGCGGTGAACTATTCCACGGCTGAAGAGATCGCCACTGCCATTGGCCAGCGCTATGCCGATGGCGAATGCGATGAAGTCGTCGTGATCTTCAACGAGTTCGTTTCCATCATGACTCAGGTTGTGGTCGAGAAACAACTCCTGCCCTTCGCCTCGCCGGAAGGCGATGAAGGTGAGGCCCCGCTTCCCTACGAAGTTGAACCCTCTGCCGAAGCCGTGCTGGCCACCTTGGTGCCCAAGGCACTGACCACGGAGATCTTCCGCGTACTGCTCGAGAACCAAGCGGGTGAGCATGCGGCACGAATGACCGCCATGGAGTCGGCCACACAGAACTCCTCCGAAGTGATTGAAAGCTTGACGCTCAAGTACAACCGCGCGCGTCAGGCATCCATTACGGCAGAATTGATCGAAATTATTACTGGTGCGCAGGCGCTTTAAGCCGCGCTCGTTTTAGCGCACGTATTAGAAAGTTTAGGAGAATAAGAAAATGGCAGAAGGCAAGGTGATCCAGGTAATGGGCCCCGTCGTGGATGTGGAGTTTCCTCCGGGCGAACTTCCCGAGCAATTGATGGCGCTCACACTGAGCAACCCCACCATTGACGACACCCGAGAGAACTTGGTCATCGAGGTGGCCTTGGATCTTGGTGAGAATACCGTGCGCTGCAT
This sequence comes from Pseudomonadota bacterium, assembly GCA_003353845.1. GTDB lineage: Bacteria > Myxococcota_A > UBA9160 > UBA9160 > JADFDR01 > GLO-12. The sequence goes on from PIVT01000093.1 coordinate 8,531, forward strand.
CGCCATGGACACCACCGACGGTTTGGTGCGCGGTCAAGTGGTCAAGAGCACCGGCAAGCCGATTCAGGTGCCCGTCGGTCCCGCAACACTGGGCCGCATCATCGATGTGGTGGGACGGCCAGTCGACGAGCGCGGTCCTGTCAACGCGGAGATGACTTACCCGATTCACCGTCCCGCTCCCGACTTTGTCGATCAAGGCAAAGGCGTGGAAGCCTTGGAAACCGGCATCAAGGTCGTCGACCTGTTGGCCCCCTATCCCAAGGGTGGAAAGATTGGTTTGTTCGGCGGTGCGGGTGTGGGCAAGACCGTCATCATCATGGAACTCATCAACAATATCGCCAAGGAGCACAGCGGTTATTCCGTGTTCGCCGGCGTGGGTGAGCGAACCCGTGAAGGCAACGATCTTTGGAACGAAATGGCGGAAGCCGAACTGGCCGACGGCACCACGGTGCTCGACAAGACGGCCCTGGTCTACGGTCAGATGAACGAGCCCCCGGGAGCCCGTGCACGTGTAGCCCTCAGCGGTCTCACCACGGCTGAGTACTTCCGCGACGAGGAAGGAAAAGACGTTCTCTTCTTCATCGACAATATTTTCCGCTTTACCCAAGCCGGTTCCGAGGTGTCGGCACTCTTGGGTCGCATCCCATCCGCTGTGGGTTACCAGCCAACGCTGGCCACAGACATGGGAACCATGCAGGAGCGTATCACCACCACCACTAAGGGCAGTATTACCTCGGTGCAGGCCGTTTACGTTCCCGCCGATGACCTTACGGACCCGGCGCCTGCCACCACCTTTACCCATCTCGATGCCACCACGGTGCTTTCCCGTCAGATTGCTGAGTTGGGTATTTATCCCGCAGTGGATCCCTTGGACTCCACCAGCCGCATTCTGGATCCCCAGGTAGTGGGTCACGAGCATTATGACGTGGCGCGTGGCGTGCAGGCCATTCTGCAGAAGTACAAGGACCTGCAGGACATCATCGCGATTCTCGGTATGGACGAGCTCTCCGATGAGGACAAGATCACCGTACAGCGCGCGCGCAAGGTACAGAGATTCTTATCCCAGCCCTTCTTCGTGGCCGAGCAGTTCACGGGCACACCCGGTGCCTTCGTGAAACTCGAAGACACCATCCGTGGCTTCAAGGAACTCATTGAAGGTAAGCACGACGATCTGCCCGAGCAGGCGTTCTACATGGTCGGTGGTATCGAAGAAGCCCGTGAAAAGGGTGAGAAGATACTGCAGTCGGGCAATTAGCAGGAGACTTTCGTGGCAACCCTCGAACTCAAAATTGTGACACCCGAAGGCCCGGTATACGAAGGCACGGTGAACTCCGTCGTCCTTCCAGGCTCCGAGGGGCAATTCGGTGTGCTCCCCGAGCACGTGCGCTTTTTGGCACCGCTCAAGATCGGTGAAGCCGTGATCTCTTCCAGTGATGGAGGTGATCTCTATGCCGCGATTTCCGGCGGCTTCACCAACATCGACGATGACAAGGTGACCGTGCTGGCCGATGCCTGCGAACTGTCCCACGACATCGATGTCGCCCGCGCCAAGCGCGCCAGCGAACTCGCCGAAAAACACATCAAGGAGTTTGAAGCCGAGCAGGAAGAAGTACATAGCCTGCAGGAACAACAAGCCGCCCTGGAGCGCGCCCTAAACCGCATCCAAATCTCCGGCCGCGTCTAACCACAGCAACCAGCACCAAAACAAAGAGGCCACTTCATTACTGAAGTGGCCTCTTTGCATTTGCCCCCCGATTCCGCCGAAGTCCTTAACGGCAGTGCTCGGCCCGCCGAATCGAGATGGGTCTTCCTGGCCGAAAGGTAAAAAAGGAGGGTGCGTCACCCGCAGGAACCGAGGACGACACAGCCTCCTTTTTTACCGTTCTCCCGCCAGAAAGGCGCCAATCCCGAACTTAGTCCCGAACCGGAGTAGCCTTAAGCTTCGCCTTCCCGTTGACCACTTCAACCCGAAAATCCACATCCTTACACTTGAGCTTCTCTTTCAAGCTGTTGCGTTGCTTCTCGAGAAAAGCTTTCACCTTGGTCTCTGAGAGACCCTTTACGCTTTCCCCACAAGCCATGCGTGTATCCAAATAAGAGGCGATGGTTTCTTTCTCTGCTTTGGACCGATCTGCCGCATGGTTGGTTCGAGGGTCGGCCGCTGCGCCCGCTCGCTCTTCGCGTTCACGATCGTGGAGATCGGCTTTGAACAAATGCCGCTTGTAGGTACCGTTTTCCATTTCGCGCAGGGTGCGGTCCCATTGTTGGCGGAAAGAGAAGAAGCGCGCATTCAGATTATTAAATTGAAAGCGAGCCGCTGTATTCTGGATGTGCTTGTTGGACCAGAGGCGCAGAATGCGTTCCACTTCCTGACGCCCCTGTTGGGGCTCGCGCGGCCGATGACCACAAAAATAGTGCTCGTAGTCGCGCCGGAGTGCCTTGATCTTGATGTCGAGGACATGCAGATCCTCATCGATATTGATTCCAATTTCGCCCATAGCTTAGGAAGATCGGTGCTTTAGGCCTGTTGCTTTAGAGGGCTTTGGGCTGTGAAATCGCCAAAAACAGCTTTCGCCTCAGCGGATTCGAGCCAGGATTGCCTCGAGGTCCAGGTAAGGCGCCAGATCTTCTCCCGGAGGAGCGCCTTTCTCAAAAAATGGCAGCTCACCCACCAGCAAG
>PIVT01000711.1 GCA_003353845.1 Pseudomonadota bacterium
TGCTGAAGTCCTTGAAGATATTCTGCGATAAGCTCACGTGCATTGAGGCCTTTGCTTCTCCGGTAAATGGCGATTTGAGCCAGATCTCATCGTCCCGGTGGCGCCGCTTGCTATCTATCCGTAAATCAAAGACTTCTATCACCCGCAGCCAGCTCGCCTGTTGCCATACTTGCGCCAGATTGTCCCGGGAGACGATTTGCGATCCACCACAAGATATATTGTCCCCAACCGGTTGTTGCGGTGCAGTTCTCTGGGCCGCATGTTGATTCCAGAAAGCCGCGTAGTCTTCACCATTGCGGATCAACGGATGCTCTTGGGTCAATCCGTCGTGGTCTTGGCCCGATTGTTCTTCATCGGCTTGCGCTGCCATACTCTCCACCATCCGGCGCAGTGCCTTGGAGCTTCTCAGACCATTTCTCTTGGCCAGCTCAGCTGCTTTCTCCACGTGACGGGCCGGAAAGTGCCGGACAAGATTGATCAGGCCATACATTCGACGTTGACCGGTTCGACCTTCTTCGGTAAACCACATCTCGCATAACGAGAAGGTGTGTGGACCGATCATCTCGGCTCGGGCCAACAAGCTATCCGTTTCCCGGGAGGGATTGAAGATTCGCTCCTCTGGTCTCATCAGCAACGAACCTGGCCGCCTGCTT
>PIVT01000204.1 GCA_003353845.1 Pseudomonadota bacterium
GCTTTTTCCCAAAGCTAATGAAAAACAAACAAGCTAGGTTTGGCACTGTAGAAAATATTTTGGTAGGGTTTAAAGGAGCCCTGCTCTCGTCGAAGGTAGCCCTAGAAGGCATGACCGTCCTGGTCACGTCAGGCAAACAAGCGTCTCTCCAAGTGCCCTGGTTCCTGAGATATCGTGGCGTATCTGGCCGGCGTTTCTTCTTGTGACCAGCCTGTACAGTGAAGTGGAGGAGCCCAGGCTTACAGTACGGTGCGCAGAGGGCCGTACCACAGTACACACAAAATGGGCCTCCAGATGGTCGCGCCCGTCGTGGCTCGGCTACGCTTACAACAGCATGGCTCTTGCAAGAGCCATTTCGCGTTCCCTCAATTTGACGCTGAGGTGCTTGAGACTCGCATGGTGCCCAAGCGAAGAAGTCGATCATGTACACGCATCAAGAACTCCCACGTGATTGTTGAGCTTCAATGTCCATCCAAATGCTTCAAAGCGGGACCTTGGACAAACACGAGATCCCGACCTTCGCAACGCGCCGAGGCTAAATAGCGCAAAGTAGACACCACGTGCAACTGGGAAAGTTCTATCGAACAAAGAGATCATAAGGCATACTTTTTGGATCCTTCGAATGGGGGGAGGGCGGACCACTTCCACGGATTACGGACCAACAGTCGATCAAGAATCTCGATTCCGCCAGATCATCTTTGGACATGAAAATGATCTCGATGGAGATGTTGAAGCTGTTAGATCCCCCTCTTGATGAAAGCAAATGTTTCATGGTAGTGTAAGATTCAGAAGAACTAATTTTTGAAGGGTTTTCTTTCCCCAAGCCCATCTACTGTTGGAAAATGTTCAACAATATATCTCGAGGGCAACAACATGGCCTCGAGTCACGCGAAGCTGCCTCGACTGTTCCGGTCCGCCCTCCCCCCAATCGCTCAGAATCAGCTCATATTGGAGTTTTTAAAAGACTCTAGCAAGGGGGGCTCAGGGCGGTCCCATTTTGCCTTCCTGGGAACCTACTTGCGGGAGAAGAGGGCACTTTGCGTTGGGGGGGGGATCGGCCTAGATGTGCGGGGCCGATCAACACAGGCCACAGCCGCCACCACGGCCCCTTCGATGTGAAACTCCTTCAATAGGCCTCTCCGTTTGCCTTCTTTCTTTCCTTCACACCCACTTTCACTGCAGTATCCAGTATACTCTTGTGGCAACACTTGCGGGGCTGGCTGGGATAATGATAATGGATAATGTGTATAATGTAGCTTGTGGGATGTGGGACTACCCACTACCTAGGTAGGTAACTAGAACTAGGGCGCTAGAACCGGCAACATACGTTTTAATTAGACCCAAGCCACGGAGAGTACTAGGCTCTAGACTAGAACCTCATTTCACGCCCCGGTGAGCGGGGCATCGCCGCTTTGGCGCTGTAGCGAGTTGTCCCGTCTTTGGCTGGCGCCCTCCGCTCTCGCTTCGCCCTCCCTTGAGTTGAGCTGGGCGAGGGGTGGGGAGCCGCGCGGCTGGTTCGAACTGGAGATGGAGATGGAGCTTCGCCGGCGGCTGAGCCCTCATCTGCCATCTCGGCTTCCGCTCCCCAGTCGCCGATCGGGCTCTGACTTTGCGCCGGGGGGCTCACGACCGCAGTGCCAACCACCGGGCCTTCCGAGGGCCCAGTCAAAGCGGGAGGGCCAGGCAAGGACGCGGCAGCCGCGGGCGGGCTGTCCATGGGACTCACCACGGCGGCGGGGGGGGCTTCGCGTGGCCGCCACGAAGGGCCCTTGCGCTCACCATCGTAACCCGAGAGGCGCTTGACGAGCATGCTCCCCCCGTTGAGTTCGATCAAGGTGCTGTGGAGCTCCTTGACGTTCGCTCTTGGGACGCCATCTTTGTCGACAGGGATCTTCATGGAGCTGCGCGCTTCGATCTCGACCTTGAGGACCTTCTTATTCAGGTCCCCGCCCATCGCGGCCTTGCCTTTCTTCGAGAGGTCCCAGAATCCCGTGGCCGTTTGTGGGACCTAAAATGCGATGTCATGTATTCTACTAGTACGTAACTCAAGGAATCAAGTGAAATAATTGAAATAAAGCTACCTGCGGCGTGCTCTCGGCGCTCTTGTTCGCGCGGTCGGCATCAGTGAAGGTCCTCACACGAGGATTTGCCAAGCGTGCGTCGTGCTGCTTCTTTTTCTGCTCGCCTTTCGCTTGCGTCTGGGATCTCGAAACGGAAGGAAGATCGACTTCGGCAATTTTGTTCTCAGCCGCACGGCGCCGCATGCGCTCTCTGAAGTCAGGACTCGCCACGAGCTTCGCCCTCTGCTTCAGGAGCTGAAGTCGTGTGAACATTCCAACCTGAAAGTAGATTACCGATGGGCCGGGCAGTCAAATAGGTGCGAGTTTGCTGCAGGCATTCGCGGACCTTCGTTTTAGATTGCGAGGCGAGACTTCGCCGCGATGAAGTCAAAACCTTACGCTCCTGCGCTCGGAGCCTCCAGTCCTTCGAAAACTTCGGAGCCCCAACGGCATCGTCCTCGACGCCAACTTCCACTTCAGCTTCAACTAGAGCGGCGTCGGCCTTGGCTTTCACCTGGGCTCTGCGCTCTCCCGCCTCTCGGCTTGCCGCGGCGCTAGCTGCGCCAGCCCCGCGCCCATCATCGCGGCTGCGGTGTGTTTCCGCCAATCACCCAACCTCCGCTGTAGCGGCCGGCGCTC
>PIVT01000712.1 GCA_003353845.1 Pseudomonadota bacterium
AGCCAGACATCCTTGGGGCGGTTCTTGATGAAGATGTTCCCGGATCTTGCACATACCCGCAAGGTGGTCGAGATCGATATACCTGTGGGTGATGGATACACGAGAAAAAAGAGTGTGCGCAAGGGGCATTATGTAATGCCGTCGCTCGAGGACGCACGGTCAGCTTGGGATGAGGCATACAAGCACAAGGAGCCGTGGCCTGACTGAATTAGGTGTTGCCTTTTGTTGGGAGGGTTGGTATAGCCCTTCAGACGATTGGTTAAACATCTGGAGGAAGACGACAATGGCTAAAAGTTTTTTTGTTGGGATGGGCCTGTCTCTCATTGGACAGAAACTCATTGGTGGGCTCGATTGGCACTGGCTGTGGGTTTCAGCCCCGATTTGGGGAGGGGTCGGAGTCCTGTTCCTTTACAACGCGCTGGTGGATCTTGTGTTGAAGTCACGGGAGGATTCGACTCTCACCCCGATCCTGGACACCCTGTCCGTCATGGACGAGTTGCAAAAACATACGCTCTTCGCGCTTCCCGTGACGATCTTCACCAAGGTTGGAAACAACCCAGGGGTGGACCAGGCTCAGCTTTCCATAGAGACTGGAGTTGACCCAGGGACCATCGAACCCTGCTTGCAGTTTCTTCGCGAAGGCGCGGTCATC
>PIVT01000205.1 GCA_003353845.1 Pseudomonadota bacterium
GAGGCGGAGGCTGGGCGGGGGGGCAGGAAGAAAACGCCGAAGCGCTTCTTCGGCGACGACACGGACTCCGAGGAGGAGGAGGAGGAGGAGGAGGAGGAGGGCAGCGCGGTGGCGGTGGCGGGGGAGGCGGCAGCAGTTGGGCCGCCGGGGGCTGCTGCTGCGGTGGTACTTGACCCCGCCGCCGCTGCGGCCGCGAAGGCACACGACGAAGCGTTCGTCGCATCGAAACGCGCCTCACTCACGTCGATGGCGATGGTGCGCAAGCTCGGCGCTAAGGACACGCGGGAGCTCCACCGTTGCCTCGGCCTAGTCGGCAGCCCCTCGGACTACAAGGAGCTGTACGGCCCGATCATCGACGAGCTCGGGCTGCGGCCGGACTACGAATTGGTCTACGCGCAGGAGAAGGAAAAATTCACCTGCAAAAGGGACCTGTCGTCAGCGCGTGGCGTTTCTGTCGATCTTTTGCGCTTTATGTGCGCGAAAAACGGAATCGCAACGACTAGGGAGGGGGGAGGGGGCGGCGATGGGGAGGCGGCGGCCCAGGTGCAGATCAAGCGGGCAGAGCTCGAGGTCAAGCTCGCGGAGGCGCTGAAGCTGCCGATGAAGAGGCCGAGGAAGCAGAAGGAGTTCAACGAGAAGATTAAGATGAACCTCCATCGGCTCAACCAGCTCCTCTTCTACATGCTCTTTCGCTGGGACGGCGAGAAGTGGGGCGGGTCGTCCATCCGGGGCGAGGTCATCGAGCTCTGCAAGGGGGAGTACATGAACGATGACGACGGCGACCTATCGGACGAGGCGGCGGTGAAGAGGGCGTGCGCCGCCTCGTCCTACTTCGCGGGCTTGTGGGTCTTCTTCGACGTGGAGGTGCGCATGTGCGTGGAGCCATTCATTGACTGGGAGGGGGGCGACATCACGCAGTTCCTCGCGACCTTCCCAGTCATGTGCGCCTACGTGTCGTCGTCGCATAAAACCAAGATCCCGAAGGTGTTCCTGATGCTCATGGAGAGACTCAAGCAGCTCAAGGACAAGCACAAGAACGCGGTGAAGCTCTTCGCGGCGAACTGCTCGCTGTTCGACGAGGAGAAGGTGGAGTTCATGAACGCGAAGCTTGGGAGGTGGATCAAGGCGCGCGTGAAGGACCTCGGTATCCAGCACTACAAGCGCACGTCGTCCATCATGAAAGGTGTCCAGGAGATCGACGATTCCTTCTCCCAGATGTTCAACCGCAAAGAGAGCGAGAGCGAGAACGCGCGGCTCCGCAAGATGTACACGAAGGCGAGCTGGGCCGAGACGAACGAGGCGCTGCGGGGGCACATCATTAAGAAGTTCACGGGCTGCATGGACGGGAGCCAGGACGCCCAGTGGCCGCGCGAGACCTTTCTGGTGGACGGACTCACGCGCATCGAGACCAAGTTCCTGCCCGAGTTGAGGAAGTGGATCGCGCAGCAGCAGGCTCTGGAGGTCGAGGACGACGACGAGGACGAGGACGAGGATGAGGACGATGAGGCCATTATGGCGGACGAGGATCTGTAGCGCCCTGCTAAACTACAAAAACAAATCAAAATGGTTTTTTTGGGTACCCAAAAACATTCTCTTCATGCAACAGCCCTCTCTGCCTTAACTTAATACCAAGCCCCTGTCGGGGGGGACGAAAATTTTGTTGCCAAGAGCCCGGCCTTCCGTTCGTGCCTCTTCATTCGACCTAGCCCCCATGCCGGGGGTTCTAAGAGGCACAGGTCATGTCGTTGGGCCAAGGAAGAGAAAAAGGGCGTCGCCATGGAAGTCGAATATGTGTCATCTCATTCGGACATGAAGCTAAAGCGCTGCTTATCTGCCGTACATACACATTTATTTCTGGTCGCGTGCTGCTAAAGTACAAGTGGGAGCCCAACAGCAACAGTCCAACAGAGATGGTTGTGCGGCTTCCTGCGCATGCGGCGGGGATTCAGCAAACTTCTTAACAATTCCGGGTTGGTATGTGCTCCGCTATCGCCAAACCAATAGGCGGCCGGTGGGGATTCCCGTTTTGCGAAGTTAACTGTGGTGCCCATCGCAGCATCTCAGACACGAACTAAACCTAAAATATACCTAAATCATATTATCAGGCATTACTTTTGATCTAGGAAGAGTTAGAAGCTCATTATATAACTGTTAGAAAGCCCAGAGTCTCCTCTACAACTTTGCGAGCCAAAAAATTAGAAAATTCCTTCATCTTCAACATGAAAAGTTGGCCGAAACGCGAAATTGGGGGTATTGTTGAGGCTTCAAGTTGAAGTTGAAGATGAAACATTACGTCAATATTGTGGCTTGAGAAGTTTGAGATTATGTCTCGGACTTTTATTCTGTATAAAAAATAGATCGATGCATTTGTTACAACGAGAGTAATGAGCATTTCAGTAAGCTCTTTCCTGCTCCTCAACTTCAGAGAGGCCTGAACATTCGGAAAATACAAAACTTTCATGCTCTCTCCTAAGTAAGTTATGACCATCCCTAAGTAAATAAGATATTATCAATTCGAACCAATCTTAGATCGTAAAAACGTAATTTCGGGTGGTTTTGTCCGCTGGTCAGTAAGAGCTGGACGACAGAACTAAAAAATTCGACTGCTAGGTCCCCAAGAACTAAACTTATCCTCAGCGTAAACTTATCCTCAAGAACTAAACGTAAAAGAAGAAGACTACGTTTACACA
>PIVT01000713.1 GCA_003353845.1 Pseudomonadota bacterium
GTAAATCAGCGGGAGTGTGCGTAAATCAGGCCCAGATATGGCCCTTTACCCCTCGGTCTCAGGGGCCCGGGGGTACACTCTGGATTCTTGTTGGTAGTGCCATCCGAGGTGAGGGCCGGGCCGAACTTCTCCACACCAGGGAGACCGAGGACCCTTTAGTTCTCAGCAGTGTCGGACTCGCACTACCGGTCGAGAATGCCACCGCCCAGGGCGTCTTTTCTGAGGGGCTCGTTAGGCTAAGTCGGCGTCCCCGCCGCAGCCTGGACCGATTTCATCATCGTCCTGAACAACCCTGAGTTAGCCTTGTTGTGCGCCAACCCGCAGTCATCAAGAAAGTCGGAGACTGCGTTGTCTGTTTTGATCTTGGCCGCATCCGATCCGCTGAAACCCTTCGCGCCGGCGGAGATCTGGGCAGGGACGCGCATTTTCCCACTCTTCTGCGAGGCCTCCGAGATCGTTGCCCGAGGATTTGGCGTCATTCATCGAGGACTGCGCCTCCATCTCAAGCCTAGCTTCTCCTTTACGTCATCCAGGGACGTATCGCAAAAGGCACAACCCGAAGACCCGACAGTACCTACCAGGCCCTCGTCGCCTGCGTGGTGGAAGAGCATGCGCGCTTGGTTCTTGTTCCAACTCTCAAGCGCGCAAGG
>PIVT01000206.1 GCA_003353845.1 Pseudomonadota bacterium
TGCATATTGCCATTCTGAATCGGTAGGCAGCCGCTTGCCGGCCCACCGGGCATAGGCCCGAGCGTCCTTCAAGTCGACGTACACAACGGGATGGTCCTCTTTCCCTGCCGGCGGTGTGCCGTCGACCCAATGCTTCAGGAAGTTCATGTTCTGACGGGGCTTATAGCCCGTTGCTTTTAAGAACTCCTCGTACTCCCCGTTCGTTACGGGCGTCAAATCGATGGCGTACGCCGACAACTCCGCATTCACCTCCTTCGCCAACGTGTCATGAAATCCCTGCGGGAATGCTCCTTTATTGAAGTCTCTCTCCAACTTGACCGAGGCGGCCGCTATCGCCGCCATGTTCGGGGGACGGTCGGCTTTGCCATACTTCTTCGTTTTCGCAACGGGATTAAGAAGCTTCTTCTTCAGGGCGGGAAAGGTGGGGTCCCAGTCTCTGTTGGCATAACGCTTCGCTTGGCCGCTCAAGAACTTCTCGAAGTCCCTCGTTGCCTCGGTTTCCGGTATAGCGAGGATCCCGCCGATGCCCCTGGAATCAATCTCCCCGTCAATTCGGGCGATGCCGGCTTTCAGGTTCACCTTTGCTTTCTCACCCTTGATCAGATCGAAGTACTGAGCGCCCTTACTATGATCCACGGCAAGCAGGTTGCCCTGGTAGGCCGCATCGGCGCGGTTGACAAGGGTCCAAAGCTTCAGCCCATCACCTTCCCACAGGCTGGCAAAGACATTTTCTCCCCTGCGCTCCACCAGTGGGGTCCATCCTTCTCCGGTAAACAGGTCGACGTAGCGGCGCTGAACGGGGAGCATGGAGCGCAGAATGGACTGGGCACGTTCATCCCATCCATTCCAGCATCCGAAGCGGTTTTCCCATACCAGCGTTCCCGTGCCGTTCATCCACGAAGCCTGCAGTTCGCCCGTACGCTCCAGGATCCATCGATTCGTGGGGCGTACCACGTGGCGGCGTTCCAACCACTTGCTCTTTATCACGCCCGGCGCGCCGCTGTCCACGAACATCCATGTTCTCCACGGTTTCATTTGCGCCCAGGACATCTGGTGTTCTGCAACATACTCGATAGGGACCGCCAGTTCGGTGTCAATAGCCAGACCGGGCCGAATCTTGTCCAGTTCAAGGCGCAAGGGCGCGCACTCGTACCACGTGTCGAGATAGATGCCGTCTGCGTTAATAGCATCCATTGTCGCTACCAGGACCTCCGCGTCTGTTCCGTCTTCCTGCCGGGTGGCGACGTCCCAGGGCTGGAAAGGCATGAGGACCTCAATACCATGCTTGTGGAAGGCCTCGGTCAGGGCGCGCATGCCTTCCAGGCCCCCCGGCAGGTCCCGATACATATCGGTTTGATTTCGCGGACTGACGCCGAGGATGGGGTACGCAAGCCAGGGGACGACGCTGTCGAATCCGCCAAACGCCTTCTTGCTGCGCTCTACGAACTCCTCGACCGTAAACCGACCTTCATCAGGGTCTATCAGTTCCATATCCCACAACATCAGGAAGCCCGACACATAGTCTGAGGCGATCCAGTCGTAGGCCGTATCAGCGTAGTACGCATCATCATAGGCCAGCGCTTCCCGCTTTTCCTGACGCCATTGAGTCAGCCAATCGCGCCAGAGCGGCCAGAGTTCCGGATCTTCAGGCGGCACAAAGGTATCATCGAAATCAAGTTCTTCGGACGTGTATTTCGCCTCCGGAATGCTCATGCCCCGTTTCTCGGCCAGCTTTTCCTCGTGCGCCCCGCGATGAAATCCATGCTGGTCCTTTTTCAGCTCTATACGCGCGCTCATCCATTTCGAGAATTTCTCCTGCAAGGCTACTGTGCCATCTTCCTGCGAGTGCGCGACAGGCATCATCGACACCAGGGCCACCATGAAACATGCGATACTGCGAATTGAGATCATTACTTCGTCTCCTTATCAACCAACTATAAGGTCTTTCTTCCGACAGTGTCTGTCGGCCCTGTAAATCCTGGGCCACCCGCTCCCACGTATCCGTGGCTTGCACCGGAGGTGTCAGGGCTGACCCAGAACGAATATAGCGAACCATTCTCTAAATGAAACCGGAATCTGACCGGTTTACCTGCAAGCCGTTTCAGATCTTTCTTCCTCCAATTAACCTGAACAAGTGTCTTGTCCTCTGAGATAGGCGTACACTTCTCAAGGGTAAAGCTCTTAAATGCTTCTCCGTCTTCATCAAGTATCTCAACCCCTAATTCGCCTTCAGGACAATCAACATTAACAAACAGGTTTTTGCCCTTAAAGGTCACGGGTCTCGTTGTCAGTGTTCCTGGTTTCCCACTTGCATCCATAGAAGCAAAACCATCACGACGCAGCATAGCCAGGCCAGTTGTCGCATCCGTATCCCACCGTCTACTTTTTGGCGCCGCCTGAGCGCTGAAATAGAAATAAAGCTTGTCGCCTACGACTAAAGCGCCAGCAGCGCATGACTGCACATTGCCGTAGCGCCAACTTCTTCTATCCCACGTGGTCGCTATAAATTTCTTGCGGGACGGGCGATCCCAGTGGAAACCGTCACGGCTGAAGCCCAACAGAATATCGTTTCGCTTCTGTATATTGAGTTCACCGCACGGGCCGTTCTCCGGCCCCTGCCAGATTGAATACTGTCCAATCATGATGCTCTCATAAGGAAAGGCATCAAGGTTGTACAACTGCGGTTC
>PIVT01000714.1 GCA_003353845.1 Pseudomonadota bacterium
CCTGGGCGCTGCCCGTAATCGTAGAGCGCGAGATGAAGTTCGCGCCGCTCAGGAAGTGTAGCGGAGCGTTGAGCCGTATTGTATTTGCCGAGGGCCATAGTGCGCTCTCTCCGGTGATCTTCTCGGCGCCAGAGAGGCGGCCGGGTCGCGGGGCCGCGCACGAGGAGGAGGTCATTCCGAAGCTCGGCGGCAAGGTTGCGCGAGGTCTTGAACGATGTTTTGCGAATGCTATACTGGGCCCATTGAAGCTTTTGCGGAGGTGTAAGGCTATCTAAACCTACAGTCACGAGTCCATAGAAGAGAATCGGATAACTACGTTCTCTTGTGTTGTGATGAGTAATCAATCCTTCTTAATCTGCTACAGGTGAAAGGACTCCTTTCCCTGCCCAACTCTCAGTCTTCTCTGTGCGTCGCTGCTAGGGCAGCTGATATACCGCACAGAGGGATCTTTTGCAACAACTGGGTACGCGCGTTCGCTTCGTCTCTTAGACTGAAGTGCTCTTCGTCCCTTGCATGCAATCGTTCACGTTGAGCACCCGAGGAGTGTTGACTCTCCTCGCTTCGATGCCGTGAGACGATTGATGATGTTGTGAGATTGAGTTCTGTAGCTTGGACCGCAGACGTCAGCATGACCGGTGGTAATGTCAG
>PIVT01000094.1 GCA_003353845.1 Pseudomonadota bacterium
ACTCGCGTCTCGGGCGGGAGACGCTTGCCCTGCACCATTATCGACCTGCGCTTGTGGACCAACCCGACGATACCGATTCCATGTTCAACCTCGCCCGCTTGCTCGCCCGGCAGGGCCGAACGGAAGCGGCCTTGGATCAATACCGACAGCTATTGGAAATCTATCCAGAAGATCGCGAAGCACAGGAAGCTTTGAATTCGTTGCTCGATCTAGATCGCCCGCCTTCATCTAGTCCGGATGAACCTTAACGCCAGTTGTCAGAGGGCCAGAAATCTATCCCAACCCAAGAGAATGGAGCGGGGAGGGCGGTTTTCAAGCGGATAAATCAATAATCATTCGCTGGTGTAACAGTGCCATGGGAATTTCCTGGTCTGTACCGGCTACAGCCTCTGCTTGTGCAAAATTGTGTACCCAACCAGGAGTTAGAAGCAAATTAAAGCGGAGGTAACCCTGAGGCACAATGCCTCGCTTCCGTTGATAATACACGCTTTATACTCCGTTCTCTGATATTGAAAAGTAAAGTACGGTTGTTTGCGAAGAGACATCATCGACCACATCGAGAGCTAGGCACGATTTCTAGCGGAGGACAGCCAGATGAAGCAGGCACGAATGACTTTTCTCGCGATTCTTGGAACGATGACTTTATTCGTTGGTTCTTTCAGCTCGGCGAGCGAATTGATTCTCGCAGGGTCAACGACCGTACAGAGGCGAATCATCGAACCGGCCAACAAGGCCATCCTTGAGAACACCGGGATCCAGGTGTTCGTCTTCGGCGTCAATTCGGGTCATGGGTTCGAATCCTTGCAGGAAGGTAAAATCCGTGCCTCAATCTCATCGAGTCCACTCAAGCTCCTGCTTCAAGGAGCGGGCCTGGCCGACGATGGAACCTACCTCGAACACGTCATCTGGCAGGACTCGATCCTTCCAATCGTCAACACGACCAACCCCGTTTCCGCGCTTTCTTGGCAGCAGCTCGCGGACATCAATACCGGCAAAATCCTGAACTGGCAGGAGGTGGGAGGCCCCGACTTGCCGATCACAGTCATCACGTCACAGCCTACTGCTGCAACCCGCATCGTTTTTCGGAAACTTGTGATGAAGAAGAGAGCATACGTGAAGACTGCGCATGAAGTGGCGTCCACTTGGCAGGAGGTCGATCTCGTCGACAAATTCAAGGGGGGGATAGGCGCCGTTTCAGCAGGCTTCGTTTCGAACAGGCCCGGCGTGGTAAAAGTGATCGAGACTCCAGAAATCGTGAGACCTCTTTCCATCATCACCAAGGGTGAGCCCGATGCCGATGTGCAGGCACTCATCAACTTCCTGCGAAGCGAGGAAGCCTCGAAATATTTTAAGTAGCCCTCGCCGCATTCGAAGAGAATAGCTATCTGACCTCGCTCGATTCACCGCGCTCCCAGAGGGCCCGTCGACGTTCTTCGCAGATAGCCAAGTGCGAGGACCCCCATCCAAACACGTTGCGTTCCCCAATATCATTCACACCGTCACCGTTCGTGCCCACGATGGCACCGCTTGCAGCTTGTTCGATCAGCACGCCGATTGAAGCGCTCAATTCAACAGTACCTTCAGCGTTCACGCTGAGGCGAGGGCTGAATTTAATGCCCCTTGCATTGTAATTCACCGAATCCGCAATTTTGGCGTGGACCGATATTGAGGACGCACAAGGAATCGACAATCAGTCAAGCGCTGCAATCCTGTGCCGCACTGATCCCTGCCAGATAACCGGTCGACCAACAGACCTGCAGGTTGAAGCCGCCGGTCGGGCCGTCAAGATCGATCATTTCACCGGCGAAATAGAGGTTTTCGACTTTCTTTGAACGCATGGTTCGCATATTGACATCTTTAAGAGAAACGCCGCCCGAGGTAATGATCGCCTTCTTCATCCCCTCGTGACCGGTCACCGTCAGGGTCAGATCCTTAAACAGGCCCAGTAATGTTTTCCGCTCCTCCCGAGTGACGGAATGGCACTTTTTATCCGGATCGATTTCGGAGAGACTGATGAAGCGCGGGATCATGTCACGCGGCAGCAATCCGCCAAGAGCGTTGCGAAAATTCTTGTTGCTCTGTTCCGCCAGCTCGCGCTGCAGCCGTTTATCGAACAGGTCCTCCGACACAGCTGGTTTAAGATCAAGATGAAGCGTCACTTTGTTCGAATGTAGAGCGTCTCTGATCTCGCGGCTTAGATCGAGGATGATCGGACCACCGATGCCGGCGCGAGTAAAAAATGCCTCCCCGAACCGTTCACCGATTTGTCTGCCGTCGGCAAAAGCTCTGATGCGGACGTTTTTTAAATTGAAATTGAGCAGTTCATTTGTCCAGTCTTCTGCCAGCTTGATCGGCATCAGCGCGGCTTCCGGCGTGACCAGTTGATGGCCGGACTGCTCGGCCCAGAGATAACCGTCACCGGTGCAACCGGTCTCAGGATAGGATAGTCCGCCGGTCGCCAGGATAAATCGCTCGGCAGTGAATGTTCCACGCGAAGTCTCGACCGCGCTGATCTTGTCGTTTTCTATCACCAGCTGTAGCACCTGACAGTCGGTCAGCAGTTCGGCACCGGCATCCTTGACAAAGTGCTGCAGCAGTTTCTGCACCTCGCTCGCACCGCCGCTGGCCGGAAAAATTCGTCCACCACGCTCGGTCTGCAACGCCAGTCCGCGCTGTTCGAAAAAGTCGACCGTATCGCTGACACCAAAGGCATAGAGCGCGGTCAGCAGCGATTTTCCGTTGCGGCCATAATGTTTGACGAAGCGGAGCGGGTCGGCTTCACCGTTGGTGACATTGCAACGCCCTTTACCGGTGATCAAGATTTTTACTCCACAACGACGATTTTTTTCCAGGAGCAAAACCTTGGTGCCGTTGCGCGCGGCAAACCCAGCGGCAAACATTCCGGCGGGACCCCCGCCGACAACGATCAAGTCATGGTGTCTATCGGTGTGAGAAGCAGTCACGCAGCCCTCTGCAATTGCGGCTGGGGGGTGTAAGCAGCCTTTTGGGTTCGATCAAAGCAGTATTCTGTCCAGTACGTGGAGATAGAGCAAGGGGTCCAGTGTCTTGACCGGGCCAATGAACCGGGCTCGTGCTATGAAGAGGGCTTGTCGTCCCTAATCACTGACAGCCTGCTGGATGAACCAGGCAGCCTATTCGCCAAGGCTCCGCCGCGCACGGAGCCGCCAGCCCCTTTCTTGCCCATGAGCATGGAGGCCATGCACCGCCTCGGTTGGAAACAATGTGACGTGATTATTGTGACCGGCGATGCCTACGTCGATCATCCGAGCTTCGGTATGGCAATCGTCGGCCGGCTCCTGGAGGCCCACGGTTTCCGAGTTGGCATCATCGCCCAGCCTCCGTGGCAAGATGCTGATGCCTGCGCAGCGGCCTTCACAGCGCTAGGCCCACCACGATTGTTCTTTGGTGTCACCGCCGGGAACATGGACTCCATGGTCAATCGCTACACCAGCGATCACAAGGTCCGCAATGACGATGCCTACACGCCCGGTGGCAAAGGCGGTATGCGACCGGATCGGGCAGTGCTCATGTACGCCAATCGATGTCGTCAGGCCTACAAAGGCGTGAACATCGTCATCGGCGGCATCGAAGCTAGCCTGCGCCGTCTTGCACACTTCGACTACTGGTCGGGCAAAGTCAGACGGTCCATTCTCTTCGACGCCAAGGCCGATATGTTGCTCTTCGGCAATGCAGAGCGCGCCATCGTCGAGCTGTGCCATCGCCTTGATGCGGGCGAAGCCATGCGAGACATCACCAATATTCGCGGCACGGCCTTCGCACGCAAAGTGATTCCGGAGGATGTCGCCACGATCGACGCGACGACGGTACATAGCACCCAACTCATGCCGAAGACGAAGACACCACGGCACCAACAAGCCATCGTATTGCCGGCCTTCGAGGCCGTGCGCGACGACAAGAGTCTCTACGCGCACGCCTCCCGGATTCTGCACATCGAAGCCAACCCAGGTAATGCTCGCGCACTGGTGCAAGGCCACGACCAGCGCTACCTGTGGATCAACCCACCGCCAATTCCCCTGTCCAGCGCCGACATGGATGGCGTCTACGAGCTCGCCTATGCTCGCGCGCCGCACCCGGACTACACAGAAGACATCCCGGCCTACACCATGATCAAAGATTCGGTCACCATCATGCGTGGCTGTTTTGGCGGCTGTACGTTCTGCTCCATCACCGAGCACGAAGGTCGAATCATCCAGAGTCGATCGCAGAAATCGGTGATTCGCGAACTCGAAGTCATGCGTGACTCACCGGGATTCAAAGGTGTGGTCTCAGACATGGGCGGTCCCACCGCCAACATGTACCGCCTTGCCTGCAAGAGCAAACAGATCGAGGCCGCCTGTCGCAAACCATCCTGCGTCTATCCGGGTATCTGTCAGAATCTGAAGACCGACCACTCGGCGCTGATCGACCTCTACCGCAGTGCTCGCGCAGTGCCAGGGCTGAAGAAAATCTTCATCGCCTCTGGCGTGCGCTACGACCTGGCGGTGCAGTCCCCCCAGTACATCAAGGAGCTCGTCAGCCACCATGTCGGTGGCTACCTGAAGATCGCCCCAGAGCACACCGAACCCGGCCCGCTTTCCAAGATGATGAAACCCGGCATCGGAAGCTACGATCGCTTCGTAGCGCTGTTTGAGAAATACTCGAAACGGGCCGGCAAGGATCAGTACCTCATTCCGTATTTTATCGCTGCGCACCCTGGCACGACCGATGAAGACATGGTCCAGCTGGCCCTCTGGCTCAAGCACAATGACCTGCGCCTCGATCAGGTGCAGAACTACTTGCCTGCCCCCATGGCAACGGCTACCACGATGTATCACACCGGTAAGAACCCGCTGAAGTCCCTGTCACGGGACGAGGACGTCGTGGTGCCTAAGGGGAAGAAGGCTCGCACCCTGCACAAGGCGCTACTGAGATATCACGATCCGGAAAACTGGTCTCTGCTGCGGGATGCGTTGCGTGCCATGGGACGCGACGATCTCATCGGCCCAAGCACCAAGCACTTGGTCCCCGCTCGGCAGCCCCGCCCCAAGAAACGTCGCTGAGCCAGGTAGGGCCAGTCAGTCAAGCCACTTCGTTCTGATCATTTACTAGCTTGCCGTTAAGGAGTCGCTAGATTTGAGCGGCTGGTTCACCTTTTTATTTCATCGCTTCCCCCCTGTGCTTGCCGTCTGTGGGAGATCGTAATGCCCCGAGAGATCAATAAGCAAATGGCCAGGCGTTGCCTGGGATTTCTATTGGTTGCGGTCGCTCTACTGTACTCCCCCTCATTGAGAAACGGCTTTACCTTCGATGATCGATACTTTGTAAAGGCGGAACCCAACCCCGGGCAGCTCAATCCCATGACGAGTGAGTTGCTGCCTGTCAGAGACTATTTCAATGAGTCTTACAGTCGGCCGCTGCATAAATTTGGTCACGAGTACCGACCGGTTTCCACCTATAGCTTTGCCTTGGTTTATCATGTTTTTGGAAGACACTTTAAGAGCGCGCCCCTGGGCGAGTCGCTTCCTCAGCACGCGCTAAACTTGATCTGTCATCTCATCGCGATTTTGCTTGTGTATCAATTGTTGCGACGATTTCCTACGACGCGATGGGCGGCCTTGGGTGGAGCCGCTGTGTTTGGGGTGCATTCCATCCATAGCGAAGCTGTGGTATGGATCGTTGGCCGCTGCGAGCTCTTCGCCTTCTCCTTTGGGTGTGCGGGTGTCTTGCTCGCACTGCGAGGGATTCGAAAGAGTGATTTCAAGAGTCGTATCCTGTCTTTGGCAGCCGCTAACCTATTGTTTTTTCTGGCTTTTTGCTCCAAGGAAAATTCACTGGCTTGGCCACCCGCGCTACTGATGATCTTGCTCGCCCAGGAAAGGGTCGCAGCCGGTGAGACGATCCTTGCATGGAAACGCTTGAAGTCTCTTGCGCTTCCGGTGATTCAAGCAAGCGCACTTCCCGTGATCGTGTTCTTTCTCTTGCGAGGGAACATGATTGATCAGCTTGAGCAGGCCGCTTCCTTGCCAAACATCATGGCCAATCCATTGGCGCACGTATCCTTTTTCGAGCGCTTTCTAACGGGTGTCATGATCAATGGATACGGTCTCTTCCTTACGCTCTTCCCATTTAAATTGGCTTGTGATTACCAGTTTGCGGTTTTCCCGACCCTGGACCGTTTCTATGACCCGAGATTCCTGCTTTCCCTGGCCGCGCTCCTTTCGGTTCTTGTGGGTGGACTGGCCTGCTTGCGTCGAAAGCCTTTGTTGTTTGTGGCCATGACAATCTTCCTCGGCTTTAGTTTCTTGATCTCGAATATCCCTGTCGCCATCGGTATTCCCTTTGCAGAGCGTCTCTACTACACGCCAAGCCTGGCGCTGTCCTTTGTGGTCGCCCATGCCATTCAAGCTCCCTATGCCGAAGATCGTTTCCGAAAGTTCTTCTTCCTTTTTCTTGGGGTCTGGATGGTTTTTGCGTCGGCAAAGATCGTGGAGCGTTCTTTGCTCTGGAAGGATGATCGGACCTTGTACACCAACGACATTGAAGTGCAGCCACGGTCCTCGCGACTCCATTACAAGATGGCAGACTTCGCCATGTTTGATGGAGATACGGAGAAGCAGTTTTATCACATGCAGCAAGCCTTTTTGCTGAAGCCGGAAGTGGCTCGCGCCTGGTTGCGTTTCGCCTGGTTCCTGGAAGATCCGAGCCAATCCCTGGAAGCGACCCTCCGCGGTCTGGCCGCGGCCGAGGGTGGTGAACAAAAATACAAGTTCCATTTGCAATGGACGCGCGCCAACGAATTCAAGACCTTGAAGAAGTCCAGTAGTGAGCAGCTGTCCAGAAAGCTTGCACTCAAGGAGTTGAAAGCCTTGTTGGCCGATGCTGCATTGCGAAAGGAACTACGTGAGTTGCTGGCAGATAATCCTCCCGCCGTTGGCAATTGGTATGAGGCAAGTGCCTTGCTTGCGAGGCAAGGTGAGTTCGCACCGGCTGAAGCCTGCCTGCGGGAGGGGCTTGAAGCCAGTGAAATATCGAGCGCTCCCCATCGTTTTCATCTCCACTGGGCCCTTGCGCATAATCTGATGACTCAAGAAAAGTTCAGCGAAGCAAAAGATGAATTTGAGGCCCTTGTCTATGAGGATTCAGCACGCGTTCGGCAGAACCTGGAAAACCTTCGGCATCTTCAAGCGACGGAGAATGGCGCACAAGCGTTCCTGTCGGTTCTCAATACGGGTGTGGAACTCGAACCGACGGAACCGCTTTGGGCACTGTACCGGGGTTTGCTTGAGGTCGAATTGGGAAACGACAAGGATGCACGGGATAGTTTAGAGCGTGCGATCCATGGGCTTACTGAACATCCCCGGCTCGAAGAAGCGAGGCTCGCGTTGCAAGAGTTGCCAGCGGGGAGCTAAGAAAAATCCGACCAACTTGATAATAGCAAGGCTACTATTCGGGCTCCCGACTCTCTCCTGACTCGCCCTCCAGACTCGGCATCCCGACTCGCCCTCCCGACGATCCTTAACTGATGTAAGGCTCAAACTCGCCCAAAACAACTAAACGTCCGTTTCCTGCTTCTTTTTTATTCATGAAGAGAAAACTATTTCTTTCGAGATAGTTGCACCGCCTACCTGCCGCAAGTCTAGGTGTTTCTCCTTACGGTAAAATGAAGGCGAATTCATCCATTTCGTCAACGTTTTCAGTGGGTTCCGTGCCTGTTTATGCCGATAAGAGAAGGAGATGTCCAAGATGCGACGCGGTGGGTCGTTGCCAGCGGGACCTTAGATGGAGCTCGATGCGCGATGCCACAAGTTTTCCAAAGAATTAATCAAGATCAGTCATCGGATATTCTCCCTTCATCTAGTCGCTCATCTAGTCGCTCATCACGCGGCTTGCTTCTCCTGCTCTGTTCGCTCTTCGCAACACTGACGCTGCTTCAACCTCTTCCCGCCAATGCAGGCACACCGGTAACGCTCTACCAGAGTTTTGCCGGCGATATGAACTTCGTCACCACCGGCGCCACCTTCCGCGACAGTGGCACGAACCAGTGCAGCGTGAACGGCACCCCCCCCAACACTTCCACGGCCACAGCCACCCTGCCTGCCATATCGGGCAACCTCGTCGCCGTGTACCTCTACTGGGCCGCTTCAACCAACACCGCAGGCCTGGCGGGGGTCGA
Source organism: Pseudomonadota bacterium (assembly GCA_003353845.1). Lineage (GTDB taxonomy): Bacteria > Myxococcota_A > UBA9160 > UBA9160 > JADFDR01 > GLO-12. Next base: position 8,195 of record PIVT01000094.1, read on the forward strand.
CAGTCAAGTCACCTTCGAAGGTCAGACCGTTAACGCCCTGCGAACCTTCACCGAAACCTTTCCCTACGGCGGCACGGATTATTACTTCTACAGCGGCATGGCCGATGTGACCACCCTCGTCGACAACGATGCCGACAAGACCTTCACCATGACCGGTCTCGAGATCCACACGGGGAACCCGCACTGCAACGTATCCGCAGTCCTCGGCGGTTGGAGTATGGTAGCCGTTTACGAGAATGTCGGCGTTGAACCCCTGCGCGTGATCAACGTGTGGGATGGTTTCCAATACTTCCGAGATGACCAACTCATCCTCGCACCCACCAACTTTCGCGTTCCTTCCTCGGGCTTGAAAGACGGAAAGATCGGTCACCTGAGCTGGGAGGGCGACGAAGGCAACTCCCAAGCGGGAGCCAACTACAGCGAAGCCCTCGCCTTCAGTAACGACGGGTTCACCTACACCTCACTAACCAATCCCGTGAACACGCCGGCCGGCAACCAGTTCAACTCCACCGTAAGCGACCTCACCATCGGTCAGACCGATGTCTGGGGGGTCGATGTCGACATCTACGACATCTCAAGTCTGATCGCCTACGACTCCACCGTTGCTAACACGCTCTATTCCAGTGGCAACGATCTCGTGCTGCTCACCGCTGAAATTTTCAGTGTCACCAATACCGAAGTTGCCGACCTGGGAATCGACAAGAGTCACACGGGTGACTTCACCGTAGGCGTGAACGGAACCTACACTCTTAGCGTTTCCAATTACGGCCCCGGCGATCACACCGGGCTGGTCAGCGTTTCCGACTCTCTGCCCACTGGCCTTACCCCGCTAACGGCCACAGGCTCGGGGTGGACCTGCACCGTCGCCGCGCCCGACGTAGATTGCACCCGTTCCGACAGCTTGAACAATGGAAACAGCTATCCCGACATCACTGTTACCGTAAGCGTCGCCGCGGGCGCAGCGCCATCGGTCACCAATACGGCCGGTGTCACGGGAACCCTTTTCGACAATGTCGCTGCCAATGACGAAGATGATGACCTGACGACGGTACTCATTCCTCCGGACCTGTCGACTTCAGTCAAGACCGTGGTGGACATCAACGGTGGTACCGCCGATCCCGGCGACACCTTGCGTTACACCATCACGCTTACCGAATCGGCTGGTGGCGACGCGACTGTCGTGCAAGTTACGGATGACATCCCCGTCAATGTTTCGGGCTTCACAGTAGTGCTCCCGCTTCCTCCCGGGGCTACCGACAACTCTGTCATCGGCGGTGGCGCAAATAGCACGGGCTACCTCGACATCCAGGGCATCACCGTTCCCGCCGGTACCTCTGTAGATATCGAGTTTGATGTCACCATCAATCTGGGCGTACCCGCTGGCACCGATATCGACAATACCGCCACGGTCACCAACCCCAATGGCCCGGGCGCCACACCCAGCGCGCCACCCGTCACCGTATCAGCACTCCCCCCCGCCACGGGTGTAAAGAATCTCTACCTCTACGATTCGCCCGGCTTCGAACTCTCGCGTACACAACCAGCCATCACGGGCAACAGTGTGCAATTGCACTTGGTCAATAACCCCAGTGCCACTTGGACGCTGGCCCAGCCCCTTGCCGCCGATCTAGAATTGGACGCGGGCAGTTTCCCAGTCGTTTTATATCTGCGTCGAAACAACCTGAACAATAACAACACGCAGTCTCGAACCCTTCAGCTCGATGTTTCAAGTAGCACGCTCGGGTTGATTGGCACCATCACACAGGGAGTGAGCGTCACACAGACAATCTCGCCCGTCACTTTCAACATCACGCCCGGCATACCCCTTCCGGATACACTCGCCGCTCTCGGCACGATCAGCCTCACCGTTACGAATGTCACCGTGGCACCAGTCGGTAGCGCGCGCGCCATACGTATCTTCCCCACAGCGGGTGTAAGCAGCCACTCTCGCATCGAACTCAACGCCAATACGGTCATCAACGTCGACAGCGTTGATGCCTACACCGCTGCTTACTCAGGCGGTGTGATTCCTGCAAGCTTCCAACCTGGCGATACCGCTTATGTGCGCACGGTCATCAGTGATCCTTTCGGTGCCTTTGATATTGCATCGGCCAGTGTTCAGATTCTTGATCAAGCCAGTAATCCTGTGGGCACCTACCCCCTGGTGGAGCAAGTCCCCGCTGTCACGGCTTCGACCAAGACTTTTGAATACGCCGTCCCCATTCCCGCTGGAAGTGGTTCCGTTGGAACCTGGACCGCCATTGTCACTGGCGTCGAAGGAGTTGAAGGCACAATCACACACACTCAGGCTGGAAACTTTGTGGTGGCTCTGCCAGTTCCCCAACCCGACATCCTGTTTATGAAGATCAGTGATGTCTACGATGACCCGGTTAACGGAGTATCGCCGGACGCCAAAGCCATTCCTGGCGCCCATGTGGACTACATCATCACCGCCACCAATCAAGGACCCGGCGATGCCGAAACGGTAATCGTTACGGATTACAGAATTTCCACGGACGTTGAACTTTACGTCGGTGACTTAGGCGCGGTGGGCTCAGGCCCGATCCTCATCGTCGATGGCTCAACCGCCAGCGGCCTCACGCTTCCCTTGAATTTCATTGACCTCGGAAGCGGCCTCGACGAGGTCGAGTTCGACGATGGCAGCGACACGTTCACACATGATCCCTCCACCACAGCAGTCGGTGGATACGACGCAGTTACACGCGCCATTCGGGTACGCCCGAGCGGTGTGCTCAACGGTGCTGCGTCGGCCCCATATCCAAGCTTTGAAGTCCATTTCAGAGTTCGGGTGAAGTAAGCACAAACCAAAAACAAAGCAGAAAGCAAAAAAGGAGAGCAACAATGGAAAGTAAGTA
>PIVT01000715.1 GCA_003353845.1 Pseudomonadota bacterium
ATTTTCCTGGTTTATTACAGTGCACCTATGCACACGAACAGAAAAGCTTTCTTATCGCATACACAAATGCAGTATTGTATTTCGACCGCAAACATAGACTACTGCTTTCCAGATACTGCCATCTACAGACGACGACCACGGCGACCGCCCTTCCTGCGGGTGGAGTCCGATGGGATGGGCGTCACATCCTCGATGCGGCCAATCTTCATGGACGAACGGGCCAAAGCACGCAGAGCGGACTGGGCGCCGGGTCCGGGGGTCTTGGTCTTGTTGCCGCCGGTGGCACGCAGCTTAATATGCAGGGCAGTGATGCCCAGTGTCTTGCACTTCTCAGCCACATCCTGAGCGGCCAACATAGCGGCGTAGGGCGAAGCCTCATCACGATCGGCCTTCACCTTCATGCCTCCGGTGACACGAGCGATGGTCTCACGGCCGGACAGATCAGTGACATGGACGAAGGTGTCGTTGAAGCTGGCGTAGATGTGAGCCACTCCGAACACGATCTCGCCGTCGCGAACTTGGGGTCCCAGCTGGACCTGAACCTCCTCCTTCTGAACTTTAGCCTTCCTGGGTGCCATTCTGGGTTTGTTTGTCTAGCACAAGTCTGAATGGAGAGATCATTTTCTATACTGTGCACAAACAGTTCTG
>PIVT01000716.1 GCA_003353845.1 Pseudomonadota bacterium
CTGACTTCCAAACGCGAATAACCTCGTTCATCTTACGCTGTTGCGCTTCCGTCAGCTTTCCCCATGTCCCATCTGGGCGCTCGACACCCCGCTGCACAGAAATATAGAGCCGGCAACCTTCCTCGAGCAACTGCTGCGGCCCTGACGGAAGATCCGTGCGGCACAGTGGGCACACCGTTTTGACGCCGAGAGACCTCAAGCCCTCGACGCATGGTGCGTGAAACACATGCGAGCACGGCAACGTGCACAGCGCTGAAGAGGAAGCCAGCAACTCAAGGCATATCGAGCACTCTTCGCCATCATGAGGAGCGGCACCAGATCCGGCCAGCTCCGCCGGCCGCCGCTCCTCGGGCGTCACGCAGAACTGTTTGTGGCCGCCGGGCTTTCGCTTCCAGTGCTGGACCTGGCAGGCGCGGCTGCAATAGTGGACGAGGCCGCAGCGCGCAGGCGTTGAGGACGGTGTCGGAGGGATCCTCAGAAGCGCCGCAGTTGCCGCAGGTGCGGGTATCGGGAGCCGAGCCTTTCTTCTTCTTGGACGCCATGGTCTCGCCGAAAAAATCTTTCACACTTTTCCGGACTTGAAGGTCGAAAATCCAGTCGATCTTCTGATTTTGCCCGAATCCCTTCAACGAGGCCTCGACCCCGGC
>PIVT01000207.1 GCA_003353845.1 Pseudomonadota bacterium
TTTTGTCCAGATCTGAGGCGCAAAAAGGGGCGAATAGTGAACTATTTAACCCTTTTTTGTAACGAAAGATCTGGGCAAAAGAACCAGTCAAATGGTTAAGTTATTTCGCGCACGTTCCTTAACAACAACCAGGGGAAACAATGACACAGAATAATCCTTCGACTTGCGCCGCATCCTCGCGCGGACTTCAGTTCAATTCAGGATGCGGATCCTCTTTTCAAACCTTGGACATTGGCCATGACGACTACATGGCACTAATCGAACCCGACATCGCGTTTTGGTCCTTGGTGCGCAAAGACAAACTCGCGGACTCTCTCGAAATCGGCTCTTCCTTTATGCAAGAGCTATTGGAAAAACGCGAATCCTTTGCCGAGGAAATCAACGCGTTGCGCTTTGGGCTCAAACCCTCGGCCGTGTACTTCAACCCTACAGATCGCTGCAACTTGAATTGTTCTTATTGCTACATTCCCGAGGATATGCGCCGCGACGGAACCACCATGACGGCGGCACAACTCGAACAGGCGTTAGGAGTTTTAAAAGACTACTTCAAGGACGTTGTTCCTGAGGGTATCAAGCCTCAAATCATATTCCACGGCGCCGAACCTCTAGTAGCCAAGGACGCCATGTTTGCTGGCATGGATAAATACTTGAATGATTTTCGTTTTGGCGTGCAAACCAACGGCACTCTGCTCGACGACGAAGCTGTCGAGTTTCTTACATCACGCAACATTGGCATCGGCCTTTCGCTCGATAGCGCCGAAGAACACATCGCCAACCTCACACGATTTACCTGGTCGGATTCTGGCGTCTATAAAAAGGTTCTCGAAGCCATGGATCGCCTCAAGGGTTACCCAAACTATAACGTCATTTGCACGGTAACACGAGACAACATGACTTCGCTTACTGAGATTGTGGAATTCTTCCATGAGCACGAAGTTCCTGCATGCATGTTAAATCCTGTGCGTTGCACCCGAGAAGGTGCACGCCAGGTAAAACCACTGGATCACGAACTTGTGCCCCATTTCCTTAAGGCCTTGGATCGCAGCTATGAACTCTATGAAGAAACGGGACGAAAGCTCACTGTGGCTAACTTTGCCAACATCTTAGTGAGCATCATCGCACCTACAGCTCGAAGATTGATGTGCGATATTTCACCTTGCGGTGGCGGTCGTTGTTTCTTTGCAGTCTCGGCTTCAGGCGACCTCTTCCCCTGCAGCGAATTTGTCGGCGTTCCCGAGTTCAACGGCGGAAACCTGTTCACCGGCAATATAGACGACGCACTTAAGACCCAAGCATTCAACATCGTGACAGAGCGAAAAGTAGAAGACATCGATCCTTGCGCGCGCTGTGCAATACGTCACTTCTGCGGTTCGCCTTGCCCAGCCGAAGCCCACGAAATGAATGGCGGGATGGACAAGCCCGGCGCCTTCTGTGAGCTCTATGAGGAGCAGACGCGTTATGCCTTACGCTTGATTGCAGATGGCAAACACGACGCATTCCTTTGGGAAGGCTGGGACGACGATACCAACACGGATATCGACATTACATCGATCTAAGCCTTCACCTAACCGATCCACGCCAAATTGGAGTACACCATGATCCCTGATAAGAAAGCCATCATCATCCTAGGCCACGGCAGCCGCGTGCCTGATGCGAGCTACGCCATGCAAGAAGTAGCCAAAGGTATCCAGGACAAACATGGCTACTCCATTATCGAAATTTGTTACATGTCGCGCCTAGGACCGCATTTCGATGAAACCTTCGATAAATGTGTAGAGCGAGGTGCGACTGAGGTCATCCTCGTTCCCTATTTTTTACATGAAGGGCTCCACATGAAAGTGGATATCCCCACGATGATGCAGTGCGCTACCGAACGGCATCCTCGGATTCGCTTAGTGCTGGGCAAGCCACTCGGTTATGACGAGGTGCTTATCGAACTCGTGCATCGCAGGATCTGCGAATCGGAGGCACTCTGCGACGTGCGCGACCTCACGCTGCCCAGCGAAGATGATTTTCCATTGCCGCAAGGTCAGTGCGAGTTTGTACCGATGACACCCAAGCAGGCCTCGCAGTGGGAGCGTCTAAGTCATGTTGAGCGCCTTGTTGAGAGCCATGTTGAGAGCCATATTGAGGACGAGCCTCATGCGTAGAGTCATCACACTGCTATCATTGTCCGCGCTGTTCGTCGCCATGCCGGTCGAACAGGCCATGGCCATGCACATCGCTGAAGGCATTCTACCCCCCGCTTGGGCGGCGCTGTGGTTTCTCGCTTCCCTGCCCTTCCTCTATTGGGGACTTCGGGATCTACGCCTACGCAGCCAGGCCAATCCCATGTTCAAGCCCCTTGTCGGCCTGGTGGGCGCGGCGGTGTTCATCATCTCTTGCATGCCCGTCCCGGTACCCACCGCTGGCAGCTGTTCGCATCCTGTCGCCACAGGATTAGCGGCGATTCTCATTGGCCCGTGGTTAACGGTTGTGATCACAAGTGTGGCCTTGCTTCTACAAGCACTGTTTCTGGCCCACGGCGGCATCACTACCCTTGGCGCCGATATCTTTTCGATGGGTGTTGCCGGCGCATTCGTGGGCTATGGCGCATTCCGGCTCGCACGACGATTAGGCGCATCGTTAATTGTCGCCGCTTTCATGGCTGGCTTGCTCTCGGACTGGGCGAC
>PIVT01000208.1 GCA_003353845.1 Pseudomonadota bacterium
CCACCCCAAGTGCCCATGGGGTCGGTGGTGAATGAACATGCCCCCGCTGATGGGGTTTGGTGGCTCTTCACGCACCTAGAGTGGGGTACTTGGGGTACGGCGTACGGCGGCCTTTTTTTCTTTTTTTTAGTCGGGGAAGCACGCGAGAAGACGACAACAAGACTCAAGATAGATCCGGCGGAGCCCCACTGGGCCCGAAAAAAAGTGGCGCGGATTTGGCCTTTTGGTGTTTAAATCGGTTCAATGGGCCCATGAAAGAATATAACCAGGGCTTTTGTCAAAATCAACGGGCCTAGTGGCCTTCTATTACCCGGCCTTTTGCTTAATTTTTTTGCTTCTTTGTTTCGCTGATCGTAAGATCGGTTTTTCGTCCGATTAGCCTAGTTCCGAAGCAAATCAAGAGAACAAAACACCGCAGCGACCAAAGCAGGGCGCGTGGGAGTTCCAGAGACGCCCGGCGCATGTTCGTGCAAGCGCCAGCGCATCATCTGGTACAAAATCCTTGCTCTTGCCCACTGTGGCACCGTATACAAGCCAATGGAGCATCGAAAAACCAACCTCAAGAGCCACAAACAGCCCCGAATTCGGTCAAAGAAAGTCAAATCGTGGTGCCGCCCCTTTTGCTCAAAGCAATGCTTGCCTCGAGTCATCATTCTGCGGGCCCTCGCGCCAAAAATAGGCCCCACGCGGTCAGGATAAGCACCTCACTCACACCGTGATTTCAGCCCGTGGACCATCGAACACCGGACCTCGAGAGCCACAAACAGCCGCAAACCCACGCAAATACAGCCCAACGAAGCCCGCATGCCTTGCTCGAAGTGACGCTAGCTTCAGATCATGGTTCCAGGGGCCCACGCGCCAGAAGTAGGCCCCACATGGTCAGGATCAGCACCTCACTCACACCGTGATTTCAGCCCGTGGACCATCGAAACCTGACCTCCAGAGCCACAAACAGCCCCAAAATTCGCTCAAACAAACACATGAAGCCCACATACCAAACTTGAAGTCACGCTTGCCTCGAATCATCATTCCACGGACCCTCGCGCCAGAAATAGGCCCCACGCGGTCATGATCGGCGCCTCTCTCACACCGTGATTCAGCCCGTGGACCATCGAAAACCTGACCTCCAGAGCCACAAACAGCCCGAATTCGCGCAAAGAAAGTCGAGCAAAGCCCCCATACCTTGCACGAAGTGTCTCTAGCTTCGCATCATGGTTCACGGGCCCTCGCGCCAAAATCAGGCCCCATACGGTCAAGATCGGCACACCTCACTCACACCGTGATTTCAGCCCGTGGACAATCGAAATCAGACCTCCCGAGCAACAGGCAGCCTCAAAATACGTGTGTCGCCAGGATTGATACCACAACGAGCTAAATGAAGCGAGTGTCTCCGTCCCTCACCATCTGCAAAGTTTGGGCAAGCATGGCGTCTGACGCCGTGGTGTCTTCACGGCGGTCCGGAGTCTGGTCCGTGCAGCTGGATGCCGCCGCCGCCGCCGCCGCCGCCGCTTTTGGTGCTGGAAGCAAAGAATATACATATATGAAACCTTTATTACTTCAAAGTGAACAAGTTTGCAGTCAAAACCTTTGTGTCGGCGCGGTTTTTTGACTGGGAGAGTCGCGTCGAATAGCGGGCTCTTGAGGTAGGCCTCCTCAATGCTCTCAGGCGTGTAATCACCCGGGCGTTTGCCCGGGCCTTTGAGAGCACCAGCTACCGCGTTTGCAAATTTTGTGCGGTATGCTCTGTCGCTCCCAACGAAGGTGAACGAGTCCAGGGCCTGTAAAATTTCCGCGGCTCTCTTAACACCGACGAGGGACGACAACATGATTCCCTCACCGACGGAAACGTTCCGTGGGGCACCGAGTTGTGCATCGGTGAGGGCAGCCCCTTCGGCGATCCTTTGAAAGGCTTCTCGAATATTGATTTCGACGGACGCCTTCGCGGCTTCCACGATCTTGCCTGCAAAGCCGGTGGGCGAGACCGAAAAAAGAGGGGAAATGGATCTTGCCATAAGATGGAAACTTTGTGGGGGCGCAAATGGGTTTCAATGTCTTTGCGCTCGCTGACAACAAAAGATGTTTTCGAGCATAACAAACAATCATTTTGGGTCTCTGCATACCGGAGCTCTTCGGGGGCATCTAGTTATTCGCGAATTTATGTCAAATAATGTCCAGCCGCACGCCTTTGTCGTAACCGTAAATCCCGGGGTTAGATGCACATGAAACGGGTGCTCCGGCACAATAGCAGCAAAGGAAGGTTTTGGGTGCTACGTCGGATTGCCTAGTTCTTAATCTCAATGAACATAAGTCCTATTTGCGCCCTCGCTGAGGACGAAGACCAAGGAAAAGTGCCTTTTCGCGAGGACTTGCGTAACTGATCTCGCGTCAGCCTTTTTGGTGGAGCGGTGTGGAGAGGTAAAATATAGATCGGCGAAACATTTTGATGTCCGCCGGATCTACACATCGAGAAAGCTCGGGCTGCCCTCAAATACTCTTCTAAGAAACCAACACGGCAAGACGGCCGGAAGCCGGAAGCGCCGCAACCAGAAGAGCAAGAACACACACAAGACGAAACCAGCACACCGAGACAACAAGGGAGTTGGCCGCGGCTGTGTGCAGTCTTCGTGCGAGGTCAGAACTGACTTCGAGCTGCTATTCTGGGTGGGA
>PIVT01000717.1 GCA_003353845.1 Pseudomonadota bacterium
CCTTTTTATCGTCTCGCCGTTACAGGTCTCGCCTCGCTGTTTGGTCTGCAAGCCATCATCAATATGGGGGTAAATGTGGCCCTCCTTCCCGCCAAGGGCATGACACTGCCGTTTATTTCGTATGGAGGCTCATCACTCCTTTCCATGGCATTCTCAATGGGGCTGGTTCTGGCATTCACGCGACGCAGAGCGGCAGGACACGTGGCAGATGGCATAAGATCATCAGAACCAGCTGGTCCTCTACACCGACACTTAGGGAGCTGATTAATACATGAGCTTTGCATACGGCGATGGCATCAAGGGACTGATCATCTTGTCGGCAGGCGGAACGGGCGGGCATCTCTTCCCCGCCCAAGCGGTGGCGGAAGAATTGGCGCGGCGCGGCTATGTCATCCATCTTATGACCGACAAGCGTGTCGGGGAATTCGCCGCACGGTTTCCCGCATCTGAGTTTCATATCATACCCTGCGCCACGGTGAGCCCGCACAGCCCGTCCAAGCTTCCCGGACAACTCTACAGACTAGCGAGAGGTATTATGAAGGCTCGTTCTAAGTTCAGACTTCTAGAACCACTCGCAGTTGTCGGATTTGGCGGCTACCCGTCGATTCCACCGGTTGTTGCGGCAATTTTAAAGGGTATTCCCAG
>PIVT01000718.1 GCA_003353845.1 Pseudomonadota bacterium
CCGTGATTTGGCAGGAAGCCGAAAACCGGTTACATGCACAGAAAGCCATCTTGGAACGCGTTTTGACGCGTTCCTGAACTCCTGGCAAGCCGCGGAATCGGAATCCTGGGGCAATCCAGAGTTCTCCAGTTCCCAAGGGGCCCCTCGCAGCTTGTTGCTTACACCACTCAAAGTTTTTTCAGATTTGCCGATACGCATACGATAAAAGCAAAACCGATCCGTTTGCCTGGATTATTGGAGACGTGCGAAGTCGTGGCGAGTGACGATCAAATTCCACAGATCAGCGCAACATGGGACATGGGCAGTGCTCAATTGACCCCAATGGAGGGCTTTTTGCTCTCCCGCGTCGACGGAAGAACCTCCTGTGCAGTTCTGCGCCAAATGGCGGGTATCCCCGCGGAAGAGGTAGATGCCCTCCTCAAGCGCTGGATGGCCGAAGGGGTTATTTGCCTGGTGAGCGGGGAATCGGATTCGGCAGCTGCAGAGGGAGAGGGAGCGACTGAAGAACTGCTGCCAGGGCCCGACGATTTAAGCCCCGAGCTTCTGCAGGATCTCGATCCCTCTTTGGACTTACCCGAAGACATACAGCGCAAAATTCTCGCCTTTACCCTGCGGTTTGGGAATTGTCCCTATCGAGTCCTGGG
>PIVT01000719.1 GCA_003353845.1 Pseudomonadota bacterium
AGCTCGGTTGCTCCGTCTCTTTGCTTGAGCCAACGCGGTCCAGCTTAGCAAACAGCCAGCTGCTGTGCCTTGCTTTCAGTTGCTTGCTGCTTGTCGACCGCTCCGAGTCGAGCCTCGCTCTTCTCGCCGAGCCGGAAGCAAAGGTTGGGATGCTTGTTGCTTGGCCGGGCGGTAGCTAACGCAAGCAATTTGCTTGCTTGCTTAGCGAACACGTCTAGCTGCGCGCGTCCGCTCCCCTAAAAGGCGCCCTCAGGCAAATTTGAGAGCTGGGTTGGTTGCTCCGTCTCTTTGCTTGTTTGCTTGGCTGCTTAAGCCAACGCGTCGGTCCGGTCCAGCCTAGCTAAACAGCTGTGCCTTGCTTTCAGCTGCTTGTTGCTTGTCGACCGCTCCGAGTCGAGCCTCTTCTCGCCGAGCCGGAAGCAAAGGTTGGGTTGGCTTTTTGCTTGGCCGGTAACGCGAACAACTTGCTCGGTTAGCTAACGCGTTGTGTCCGCTTCCTAAAAGGCGCCTTAAGGCAAATTTGAGAGCTCGGTTGCTCCGTCTCTTTGCTTGAGCCAACGCGGTCCAGCTTAGCAAACAGCCAGCTGCTGTGCCTTGCTTTCAGTTGCTTGCTGCTTGTCGACCGCTCCGAGTCGAGCCTCGCT
>PIVT01000209.1 GCA_003353845.1 Pseudomonadota bacterium
AAATCGAACCAGTATTGTGTGTGTATGAATTGATATTAGTTTCTGACCGCTGCCCACTCGCTCGTGGGTTTTGGACCGGAAGTGCAACTGACTCAGAGATTGGGGATCTTCCCTTTTCCCCTTTGCAAGTCAATTGAGTTCCTTGATATTAATTGATATGCGAGATCACCTTTCCTCGGGGGCAGTTGTTTGCTTAGTCGCCCCTTCCGTTCTCGAGATTTGGGGTTCTCAGCAGAGCGGACTGGGGTTCCTTGCAGTTGCATGCCCAGCCCAAGATGGCTATTGGATTGCGCGGTTGCCATCACCACACCTCGAGATTTGGGGTTCTCAGCAGATGTAGTTCCAGTTTCCCTTGCTTTCCTCTTGCCCCCCCGTGCGTTTCCAAGGCGATCCAAATGGATGGATGGATGGATGGATGGATGGATACTTTGCTCCAAATAAGAGCGGGCAGAAGGCCTACGCCAACTGTAGACCGCGTAGGGCCTCAAAAGGGTGTAACTCACAGCATGCATACAGTTTGATGTGAAGGACATGCACAAGAATCAAGGGTTCCCGTAACCGTGATAGAAATGACACATGACACCGCGCTGGCACACTTCGCCTTTTTCATGCTTGAGCTTGCAGGGCACCCGCTTGTGATCCTTGCCGCGGGGGCACACGAATGCAGCGAAGCCCGCTGGGTCCGTGTCCTCGTTGGGCCCGCATGTCCCCTTGTGGTAGCCAACGCACCAGTAGCAGTCATCCTCGGAGAACGTCTTCTTTGCGGGCAGGGTGCTTGCCGCTGGCCGCTTCTTCTCCAGCGTTTTCAGGAACCCCTTTAGGTGTGGAGGTAGCCGATTTCCGAAGGCATGCTTGCTTAGCAGTACCACGTGCTTCTGGACGATTGAATCTACCTCGCTGTCCGTCGCGCCCTCGATGCGCGTGCGATCCCCCTTGAATATCTCGGCCACGATGTCCAGGGAGAGGAGGACGAGCGTTTGGTCATCCACCACGCCCATGTGCTCCTTGGTGAAGTGGAGCAGCAGATCAGACACGTAGCGCGGCTCAACTGCGCCGCGCCAGATGATTCCCCTCATGCAATCCGCAAGCGCGGGGACGCTGTGGAGCAACCACGTCGCATTGTCGGACTCCATGCTGACTCCCGAGACGGCCTCCGCCAGGGCGATGACTCCCTTGATGCCAGCTCTTCCTCCCACGACCCTACCCAAGATCTCCTCGTTGTTGTCGAGAGAGTTGCCGAGGCGTTGGCCCTCCTGCTTGATGCGGCGCAGAAATAATTCGCTTGCTCGCCGCTGTGCGGTGCCCCTTGACTGGAGCACGGCGAGCAGCACGCTCTGGTCATCCTTGCTCACGACCTCCCCGAGCCTGGCATTGAGCGTGCGCTCCGCCGTCTCCGTGTCGTGCATGGAGGGGAGGTCGGAGGGCGCAGCCATGCGCCTGTAGAGGTCGCTGGTGCCCGATGTTACCGGTGGTTCTGACCTGGTCACACTGGGGATTTGGGCAGGAGTGCTTCCCGCTACGATGAGAGCGTTGCGCATGAGGTCAAGCCACCCCTGACGATTGCGCACCCCCACCCCCGGTAGGAGCCCCGCTAGCCCCCCTATCAGGCGCGCTGCCCCCTCTTGAGAGGCCAAGTTGGAGACCCCCGCGCCCCCACACGCCATACCAATGATTTCATTGAGGACGGATTCGCGCGACGGTTGCAGCCGTGCCGCGATCGCCATGCAAGCCTGGATGATAAGGCGCTGCTCCTCCCTCGAGAAGATGAAGTCGTTCTCTTCCCATGAGCCCGCGACTCCGGCAGCTCGCTGCACGAAACTCGCCCCCTTCCAGTCGCCGACACGGTGAAGCTCATTGGTAAAGCCCGAGATGACTTTGAGAACACGAATCTCGCCGTTCTCGGCTATGGCGAAGACATCCCATTCGCTCGTGAGCTCCCCCGCAGTGAAGTTGATGACGCTGCCGTTGCGAAGCGTGCGTGTACCCCCCTCCTTCCAGCTGCTGCCTCCGAGTGACGCTGCGGTGTGGTAGATGAATTTCGACCCATGGCTCTGCATGAACATCTGGGAAAGGATCTGGTTTCCCTCGCGGAAGAGCGAGAATCGTCGAAGAGGCCTTTGTCCTTCCTCTTCGACCGTTTCAGTTTCCGGTGTAGTCGTGGCCCCATTGATTGATGGTTCCCGCTGTGTTTCCCGTACATGTAGTTCTTGCACCTCCACGCTCTGGTTAGTTCGTGCCGACGCCCCAGGCCAGGATTCCTCGGCGGTTTGTGCTTCAGCCGCGTTTCTCAACGCGACTAATTCTGCTGTTTGGTCCCCTGCTGGGTCCCCGGGTCTCGTTGTATCCCCCATCGTTAAAGAAAAATGAGGTGGATATCGATGGATTTTTGCTTCCCCGCGCTTTTGGGCGAAGCCGGATTCCGGCAATGCGGGCCATCGGGGATTGTAGACCAGTGGATAATATTTCCGAACCGCCAATCGGCATATAATACCTCCCGTAAGGCCAACCAGCCAAGCCCCTCACGGGACCCATTATATACCGAAATCGAACCAGTATTGTGTGTGTATGAATTGATATTAGTTTCTGACCGCTGCCCACTCGCTCGTGGGTTTTGGACCGGAAGTGCAACTGACTCAGAGATTGGGGATCTTCCCTTTTCC
>PIVT01000210.1 GCA_003353845.1 Pseudomonadota bacterium
TCCGGAAGCTGATCTTTGGCCCCTCCCAAGCGCTCATTCACAAGTTGGCGGGCAAAATAGATGTCAGTGCCTTCCTCAAAAATAACTGTGATCTGAGAAAGTCCATATCGAGACAAGGAACGGGTCTGCTCGAGCTTGGGCAACCCGGCCATTACCGTCTCGAGCGGGTAGGTAATGCGCTGCTCCACTTCCAGCGGGGAATAACCTGGGGCCGCAGTGTTGATTTGCACCTGTACGTTGGTGATATCAGGGACAGCATCGATAGGCAGCTTTTGGTAGCTGTAAGCTCCTAACGCTGCCATGCCAAGCACGGCTAGCAAAACCAGCCAGCGATGCTCTATAGAAAAGCGAATGATACGTTCGAACACAGTCTATAACTCCGTATCAGTGAGCATGCGAGGCGCTGGCTTTGCCAAGCTCGGACTTAATGATGAAACTGTTGGCCAAGGCATAGCGCACTCCGGCCTGAAGACCTTCCTTGATTTCAACCGCTTCACTATCGCCGCGACCAGTCACGACTGGCTGAGCAGCAAAGCCATGGTCGGTCCGTACAAACACCACCGGATTATCTTCCAACGTGTGGATCGCATCGGGCTTGACTGCAACCGGCACGGACACTCCGCCAGAGCCTACCCGCACTTTGACGAACAGGCCGGGACGCCAAACACCTTCCGGGTTCGGAAGCGTGACCCGGGCGGTAGCGGCGCGGCTTTGCTGACCAACAAGTGAGCCGACATAAGAAACGGTGCCATTGGCACTGGACTCGAATGCTGTGGCTTCGATAACCGCGTTGCTGCCGACTCGTACCGCGCTGAGTGCATTGGCAGGAACGCTGATATCTGCCCAAACGGTAGAGAGATCGGAAATGATGAATATCTGGTCGTCGGTATTGACTGACTCACCGAGCGTGATGTCCTTCTCAACGATCATCCCATCGAACGGCGCCCTGAGTTCGTAGCGGCTCAATGCGTCTGGCTTGCCAGCATCACTACCAAGCGCTTGTAGCTGTGCTTTTGCATTCGCAACCGTCAGCTCTGCTTCCCGTAGAGCCTGTTGTGCCTGTAAATAATCCTGTTCTGCAGAAATACGCTCTTCCCACAGCTCCTTTTCGCGTCGATAGGTTTTCTGAGCCAATGCAAGACGTTTTTGTGCCGCGTAGAACTCGCTTCTACGTTCCGACAGGTCGGTACTCGCGATCACAGCAAGCACTTGCCCCTGTTTCACCTGTTCGCCCAAATCGACTTTGACCGCTTCAACGACACCTGAGAGACGAGGCACAACTTGCGCTGTACGATCCTGGTTAAACGTAATTTCACCTGGCAGCTCGATTGCGCTTTGTATCTTTGCGGGCTCAGCAGTTGCCAGTGAAATGCCGGCGGCTAGGATTTGTGTCTCTGAGAGTTCTACCTCTGCTGTTTCAGTGTGCTCCGCTCCCTCGGGCTCATCTTCATGCTCATCTTTCTCTGCCGCACCGACCTCGTGATCGCTATCGGCGCCTCCTTCATCATGTCCATGATCTCCTTCGGCTTCAGCATCCTCATCCGAATGCCCTTCATCCTCCTGCTCCGATGCGTCACCATGCTCGCTATGTGCGTCGCCCGCTTCGGGCACAGCTGGACTACTGCGAAGAAGCAATCCGCCAAGCACAAGTGCCACGCTTAATATGACGACGATCCAAAAAATCTGCTTCTTGTGACCAGCCAAGGAAGATGTATTCGATTTACTTTTCATATGGATTCCTTATGGCTGAGTGGCCGAGGTGATAACGGCCGACCCATCGCCGACGATTCGGGCGATTTCCGCCGCCGCCTGGTTAGCTTGCGAGAGCGCAGACAGATACTGAGAGCGGGCTTGGAAAAGCGTGCGTTGAGCATCCAGTACGTCAAGGAAGGTGAACTTTCCTAGTTCGAACCCCTTGCTGGCAGCTTCATAAGCGCTTTGGGCACTGGGGAGCATGTCGTTGCGCAACAGTTCGAACTGCTGGCGAGCAGTGCGCAGCCGCATGTGCGCTTGGGAAAGTTCGCTTTTCAGGCGTATATGGACGGCGTTAAGCTCGTCCTGCGCCTGGTAGGCCCGTTCCTGTGCTGCTCCGATGTTGCCTTGGTTTCGATCAAACAACGGCAGGGGCATCGAGATACTCACCAGTCCCAGCGTGCCGTTATATTCATCTGAGCGTTGGGCACCTACGCTAACCGTCACGTTAGAAAAGCGATTCGTCCTTTCCAGCTCCAACGCAGCCCGACGTCTTTCAGCCTCCCGACGCGCGCGGGTTAGTTGGGCGGAATCGTTCAAACGGCTATAAAGCTCAGCTAGCTCGGGAAGAGGAGGCACTGCCTCTGCCGGCTCTTTTACTCGCTCAAAGCGTGGCTGTGGGTTTCCCCAGTTGGCCGCCAGCCGAGTGCGCGCAGCTTCGAGTTCAGCTGTGGCCCGGGCAAGCTCTACTTGCACTCCTGTAGCCGCAACCCGCGCCCGGGTTTCCTCTACGGGAGAGACCATGCCGGCCCTCACACGTCGATTGGCAACGTTCACAGCTTGCTTCGCAAGCTTTGAAGCAGCCTGAGCGAGGTCCAGCCGTTCTTGAGCAGTAAGCACATCGTAGTATGCACCGATCACTGCCCCCCTCAGTCGAGCTTGGGCGTCCTGTAGGTCGGCGGCCGCT
>PIVT01000720.1 GCA_003353845.1 Pseudomonadota bacterium
TCCACATGACGGGCGGGTTCGACTAGTTCCAAGGTGGCAGGGCCGATTGCGGTTGATGTCAGGATGTCCACATTTGTACCGCTGAGCGTGGTGTCTTCTGTGGCTTCGGACCCGAGGCTGAAGTCACCTTCCCATGTGGCTGATATCTTTCCGGTATCATTGCCATCGAAGCCGACCGTTCCACCAACTCCCTGGATGAGAATGTTGCCCTTCGGCAATCCCTCAAGATGGATGGACCCAAAGCCGATGCCAGCTCCGGCGGCAGCCACATGAAAGGTTTTGCCGTATAGGGAGATAGTCGCCTTTTCGGCTGGAGCCGAGCCCCAGATACCCCGATCTAGCGAACGCGGTAACCCTTTCATTAGTCATCCCCTAGTCGCACGTATGCGATCTCAAGGATGCCCGAAAGCGTAATCACGACGCTTTCATCATCGGTGATGTCGGCAGCGTCGATCAACAGGTTCAGGTTAATCTCTAGGCTGCCGTCCGTGTTGTTGAAGATCCCTTGCCCGGATTCGGTGAAGTTGGCAGCGTCGATCACCTCATCCGTTGCGGGGCCGACCGCGGTAGACGCCAGGATATTGACGTCCGTCCCGGTGATCGTGGCGTCGGAGGCGGGGGTGGTCCCGATCCCGAAATCA
>PIVT01000721.1 GCA_003353845.1 Pseudomonadota bacterium
TTGTTGGCCTCAAACGCGTCAAAAAGCCGAAGTCTTCCGATGTCGTCGTGCCGGATGAGATCGACCTGCCATTAGATGGTAGCTATAAGCTGGACCTGGACGGCAAGAGCTTCATGCCGGTTGGCCACGGTTTTCCCAAACCAAAGCCTCAAAAGATACCGACGGAGCTGGCAATATATCGCCTAATGGCAGGTACGAAGAACCCGCACCAGGACGTGAAGGATTGGATGAAAGAGTACGAGGAAAACTTTCTCGAACGGCATACCGAGTTGGCACTAATCGCGAGCGATAGGAAATAACCATGTCACAAACAGACATGAACGTCGCGAACAACACGGGGGCCGGAAGCCGGGCAGACTGGAACGCTCATCTTGACGCGATTGCCACGAACAATTCTGGCTCTTCGTTTCCCTCGACCTCCTTCGCCAACCAGTGGTATGCCAACGACAGCGATAGCATCCTGTATCAGCGAAACAGCTCCAACACCGTTTGGATTGCTAAATTCCAGCTCACACATTCCGAGATCGTAGAACCAGGATTCCTGGACGTAGCATCGTCCGCATCCGTTGATATCGGAGCCCAGCTCGGTCGGTTGATCAGGATTACCGGGACCACAACGATCACGTCTTTCGGATCGAT
>PIVT01000722.1 GCA_003353845.1 Pseudomonadota bacterium
GATTCCCGCCTGGCGGGATGAAATTCGATATTGTTACCCAGTGGGTGAGAATCAGCAGTGATTCAAGTCCCACCTGATTAAAGGTTAGCCACCAGATCAGTAGTGAAGTCCGCGGGCCAGCTCTGAGAGGAGAGTCCGAAGCCGGATGGATCAAGGATGCAGGCTGTGTATTGAGCCCCGAAAAATGTATAGTTGTGGCCATTGGGATAATCCCGCTTGTATGGGAAAAAGCCGACGATCTCCACGCACCGGAAGGCAGCAGCCCTGACAACGCTTTGGCGAGTTGGCAGGGCACCACCGGGGTCTTAGACCAGAGCATGCAATCACGGGGGTAGCTTGGGAACTCGGGAGATCCAGATGTTTTCCTTGTGTTACAACAAATCCGGTTTACGGGTGCCGGTCAGCCAATGAGGCGAAATCCAGGTGCTGAAAAGGGCCGCTCTAACCTGATCAGCGAGCGAAAGCAAAGGAGCAAACAAGGTATCGGGGGAGGATAGCGAAGAGCGAACGAACCCGAGACAGGCATCTGGAAGTCTTAGCGGATCATAGTACCGATGTCCAGGAACGTAAAGCTGGACGGTAAGGTGGGGAAGTGAGGCCCAAGCGACCCACTGCAGGGAAGGTGAAGCCGGGCATAAC
>PIVT01000723.1 GCA_003353845.1 Pseudomonadota bacterium
CGTCATCGCCACGGAATACGAGTCGACCTTTGAACTTGGCTTCCTCTGGAATGTCATAGTTCTTTTCGACGCAGAGCTCCATCACGTAACCGAAGTGTACCTTGCGGCCGGATGTGCTGATTTCTGCTTTGAGGTCGTCGTACTCCCGGACTGCTGCTTCATCCCAGCATCCTTTTGATCCTGCGGTGCGGAGCTTGGTCCACTCTGCCGCAACTGAAGCTTCGGCCTTGGGGTTCTGCCGCCGTTCCCAGTGGGGAACGTCCCGTGCCACGCAGGCATAGAAAGCTTTGGGATCATTTACGTCCTCTATCTTCTCCCGATGTGGTTGCTGAGGACTGAGTGTCACTGGCATTGCCGGGAATTCCGCTGGCAATGGTTGCCGTGACGCTTTCCGCGTTACTGGTAACGATTGTTGCCGTAACGCTTTCCGCGTTACTGGTAACGCGGGCATCGCAGGAAAGGTATCCTGGTGCTCATCTTCGCTATCATCATCTGTACACGCCCAATCAGCAGCACACGCAGCAGCGTCTGGTGTGACATGAGAATCTCCCTTTCTTAGCATTTCTCGCCACTCCTCCAGTAACATTGCTCTTTTCTTCCTGCTGAATCCACTCCATTGTGTGGTGGCATACATCGGC
>PIVT01000724.1 GCA_003353845.1 Pseudomonadota bacterium
CATCATGCGGGCCTGCTGTGAGACTTTTTCCCTCGCATCAGCACCTCGTATTGGTTTTAAAGGATCTCATGTTTCACTCTCCTCTTACCTCCTGCTTTCCATCACGGCCCGCGCACCAGACAAGAGAATCGTTGACACCAGAGGCCGAAGTGTCGCTTTGGGCGAGGGATTGAATATCTAAAGTTTGGATCGCGATGAAGCCTGGGCCGCTCCGAGGTCGCAATCTTTCAGGTTGGAGGTGAGACCACACCTTTTCTCCTTCTTCATGGCACACTTCTCCACCGAAGATTCGCCGCCAGGGCCCACCACGATGGCCCCTGGCCCCCAGAATTTCTTGACAGCTCAACTTGGTGCCAAAGTTGGTATTCGACGTCTTTAAATGGTCGAACGCCGCCTCCCAGGGCCTCCACGGGCTTGAATGCTCTATTTTTCGTGACCTCATCGTTTTTGTTTTTTGGTGCCGTTGAACGCGCGAGACGACGGGCACAATGGGGACCATGGGATGGTTTTTGCGGAACTACTCGGCATGAATTCGAATAATAACGAGGGCCCTTCAGACCAGGCGCGCGCGAATCCTAAATTGGGGTATTTCGGTCCCCTGATCTAAACAGGGCCCAGACCGGGATTTTTTTTATTCC
>PIVT01000211.1 GCA_003353845.1 Pseudomonadota bacterium
GCGCTAGCCGCCGGTAATGCGCGAGGACCCGCGGCTAGCGCCTTGCGGCTCACATTGCCATACGGTGGTTATCGCCGGCGCGGCCTGCCATCAAAGACAGGCCGCGATGCTTCTCGGTCTTGGCTGCAGACGGGTTCGGCGTTTTGGGATACACAGACATAACTTTGGTCCTCCTGTATGGTTCTTGTTGCTTGAGTAGAAGTCATTTCATAGCGGGGGCATTGGGGCCGCCGCGTTGCTGCTCCGCCGCCAGATACGCCAGGCGCTGTTCTTCCCATTCGGTGAAACTGGAAGCGACGTGGAACCACTCCTCTTCCGATACCGGCTCCAGTTCAAGCGCATCAAACTTGCACCCCATAACGCAGGCGCCACATCCGACACAATTATCCCGGTTATATACCGCAACCTTGCCATCTTTAGTTTTTTCCCAGGTATGCGCAGTAAAATGAAGCGTTGCCCCACAACGCCTGATGCACTCCCCGCAGTTAGTACATTTATCGTTATCCTTGACGACGCGATAGTTCGAGCGCTGGACGGTTTCTTTAATGCTGGGGTCCAGACGGCCCGAATTCTGAATGCCGCAGCAACAACCGCAGCAGTGACAGCAGCCCACGAACTGCGGAGCCTCCGCCCCCATTGTGAATCCATAGAATCCCTGAGTAATCATCGTGCCCAAGGCATCGAGTTCCGCGAAGAGCTTGCTCGCCTGCTCCCGGGGGATGACGTTTTCCGACAGGGGGACCGCCGGCGGCATGCCGAGGAACCCACAACGCTTGATGGGCATGTCGCAACTGTGGCCGTGAGCGGCGGCCTTTTCCTTCTTGCACACACAATCAACTACGAGAAAGCGGTCGTATCTCTGGAAGTGGGCGTCGATGTCATTGTGCGGTTCACGCTCGAGCCACTCCGGTTTGAGCGAGCCACGGTAGGGAATGACACCATGCGGGCCGGGTCGCGGCGCGAAAATCCTTTCGCCCCCGCCCTCGATCACGTACTGCTCGTAGAGCTTGGCAAATCGCTCGGTTTCCGGCATAGGCTGCTGCAGGTAGGCTTCATACCAGCCAACAACGAAAGGGGAGAGCCGGTATTTCTTCACGGGCTCGGCCTTGGGCTCCTGGCTATCTTTGGCCTCGAATTTTCCGAGTCCCTTGATGCCGCTCTCCAGGGCCAGTGTGTCAGCGCGAACCATGCGTCGGGGGACCATGCTCTCGAGGAGCACGGTGACTTTTTCTTCATCGAGGCCAACCCGCTTTGCGATTTCGGCGGCGGTCTCGGGGGTGATGGTCAGCTGACTGGCTACCAAGGCCTCCTCGTAGGTAAACACAATCTTCATCAGTTCGATTTCCACCCCGGAAGGCATGCGAGGGAAGCCTGAGGGAAGTGCTTCCAGCGCATCCGCCAGTCGCTCGTAAACATCCACTGAGGTGTCCTTTTTGCTCATCTTCGCAATTCTCCTTTACTCAAAGCCTTACAAGGGCGTCCCCAGGTATATGCCCAGCGACTGGGCGATTTTCATGAACTCGTTATCTGCAGGCACGGTTCTGACTTCGTGGCCCGCTTCCTTGAGGGGCAGATACGTGATGTCAGGCGGCACAAAACCGACCATCACCGCGGTTTGCCCGGATTTCAGCAACTCGACCGCCCCTGCCCCAAAGGCCATGCCCAGTTGTTGGTCAACGGCAGTGGGATTACCTCCCCTTGCCCAGGGGCCAATGAACAGCGGATAGAATTCTCCGTCAACCAGCGATTGCAGCGTCCTGGCGGTCCTCTCTGCGATGCTGCCATCCGCATTGCCTTCTGCCGGCGCGTCATCTACGAACTTTGCCCCTTCGGCCACCACGACCAACCCATAGGGGCGCCTGGGTGATATCTTATCCTTTAGCCTGGCCGCCACGTGCTTCAGATTGCAGGGGATCTCAGGGATGAGCACCACATCGGCACGGGCGGCAATGCCGGCCTGCAGGGCAATCCAACCGGCCTGCCCACCCAAGACCTCCACCACCGCGACTTTCCGGGCCGACCGGGCCGCCTGATAGGCCTTGTTCAACATTTCAATGGTGACGCTGAGAGCGGTGTTGAACCCGAAGGAAACCGCCGTGGAGGCGATATCGTTCTCGATGGACCGGGGAATGCACACCGTATGCAACCCTTTGAGATGCAGCTTGTAGAGGATCTCCAGCCCCTGGTTGCCCACAGCGGAAATCAGGGCCTCAAACTTCTCTTCCTCGAGCCGCTTCAACAGCTCATCAGAAAGGTCAGCCTTGGATTGATTTGCGGTGGGTGTATGAAAGGGATCCACCCGGGGTGCCTGGCCAAGAATCCCGCCGGAGGCAGGGTCGAGGTTCTCGACCCGTTCGATGCTCAGGGGTACCAGTCCCCGATCCGGATATTGATCCGGGTGCAGCAGTCCTTCAAAGCCGTCCCGAATGCCGACCAGCTCCCATCCCAATTTACCCCCGGCCAATGCCGCACCCATCAGCACGGAATTCATCCCCGGGACAAAACCCGCCCCGACATTGATGGCCACGCGCCGATGATAGCCTGCATGGCCCATTATTTTCATCACAGTTTATCTCCTTCATCATTGCGTCTGCTTGGAAGTGCCCTCTTGGAGGATGACCTTCTCGGGATCG
>PIVT01000212.1 GCA_003353845.1 Pseudomonadota bacterium
CAGACGTCAATCCACTCATCGGGCTCTTCGTCCATCAATTTATCAAGGCCCGGCGCCAAGCGAATGACCGTCAAGAGGTCATTCAGGCGTGAATTGCTCATCCAAGCGATTCGTGAGGCTACATCGAAAACATCGACTACATAAAAATGGCGACCATCTTCACCATCGCTTTGCTTCTCTATACGGCCTTGAAACCTCATCGGGAGAGTAGAAATGCTGAAGATTCGTTATCCTCTCAGCTAGACGTCAAATCCGAGGGCAATGAATCTTCAGCGGTTGCACGGGCCACAAACTTTTCAAACCTTCCTAAGTCTGAGAATCTCCACCGGACCACCACGAGGCTGCGGATAGGCGCGAAGTGTCCTTCACACAATAGAAAACCGTCGCGTAAAGTCAAACGGTGCCAAGAAATGCAGAGGGTGTAAGAAGTTCATCCCTCGACTTCAATCTCGGAGAGGAAGACTTCGACCTCGTCACCTACGCTTAGATCTACATCCATGCTCACCTGCTCTTCCGAAATCTTCGCCTCTCGCGTCGCCATTCCTGATGTCTTCTTCGACATCAAACTTATGTAAGCGACACCCCCTTGGTGCGAAGGTCGTCGGTCTTTTTCTTCGAACTGCTCAGCAAGAAGTGAGGAATTATTAAATGATTACGAAGGCCACAGAGAAGATAGAAAAAGCGAGCATAGTTCTGATCGAACCGTGTTTTCTCAATCCTGATCGTCGATGTTTGTCCATTGGACGTGGAAGCTTAGCCTTCTTCTCAGCGCGCGCGAGAGAGAGAGAGAGAGGGGCTACGGCCTTTCTTGTGAAGGAAAGACGATTTGGGCCGACGGCAACGACTTGTGATGATGTTGCTCCAAATGGCCAAATAGAAGCTTCTAGAAGGACCTAATCTTCACAAATGTGGAACCTCTCCATAAAATTTAATATAGAAGAGAAAAAGCGGGTTTTGGGGGGTGACATTTTCCAAAACGCCAGTATTTGGGGGGTGACAAATCGAAATAGACTCGTAACAGGGGGTGACATTAAAAAAATGACCAAGATAGGGGGGTGATTTCAGCTTGTCACCCCATGGATTTGGTAGGCTACACAATATCACCCTGCATTTTCAGTGAGCTAAACAATGTCACCCTGCATTTTACGTTAGGTTACACAATGTCACCCTGCATTTTAAGTAGGCTCCTCAAAGTCACCCTGCCTTTTAAGACGTGTTATCATCGTCAGCCCACCTTTTTGGTAGGTTCGCTAATTGTCACCCTTCGCCGAAGCTATGCGAAGTTCTCAACACTGTTTTGCTTGTAGTAGTACCCATGGCAGCCTACGTGAGCCCCGCCCATCTGGCTACGATGCTCCAATTTGACCGCATCGAGGCGGCTGCCCGCCGTGCAGCGCCTGTCCTTGAGATCCGGACAGCGAGTTGTACCGGGCGTGCTCTCCGGGCTTGAAGGACACCATCGTCACGTCTCAGGGGGCCGAGAGCTCCATGAACGCGGCCCTGGCAAACAAAATCCGCCGCGTCGAGCCCATGGCAATGCTCAAGCTCGTCGCCGAGACGCAGCAACGCAAGTTTAACGCTCAAAAGGTACAGTGCACTGCGCGGTTGCGAACGGTTTCGGCCGCTCGGTGTGTCCTTTTCTTGCTTCGTTTAACAAGCGCCTGTCACCGTCGTACTGTTTATAGGCCCTGGCAGAAGGTTGGACCGGGCCGGTTCCACCGCTTGTCGAGCAGACACTTGCGCAGTTGATGAAGGAAGCCGTGAAGTACACGAGCATCGACGCGGTCGAGGGGAGTCCAGGCACGTGGGACGTTGGCAGCCGCTCCAACAGTACGGTGAAGCGCCGTGTGACCATGAGCCTCCACCCGAACACCCCGCCCGAGTGCTGCCCGTGGTCCCTCGTCAGCGGCCTCCCGTGCTACCACGGCACCGCCGTCATCTTACTGAACCACGGCGCCGCCAACATGCACAAGTTCGTCGAGCAGCGCTACCTCTCAGCGACCTGGAAAGAGATGTACGCGAAGGAGGTCACGTACGACCTGCCCGCTCAGCACGTGATCGACGGCATAATGCTCGAGGCCAAGCAGCGAGTCCTCTCGGGGGAGTACCTGCACGCGCCAAAGGCGCTACCGCCGCCGCGGGGACGACCTGTTAAGAACGCAGGGGAGCGGAACAAGAGCTGGTACGAGCAGGGCTCGGCGCATCCCAAGAAGCGCGTCTACCTGTGCAGCCTGTGCAAGCTCCAGGGGCACACGCGCGCCAAGTGCGACCTGCGGCAGATGTTCGAAGACCAAGAAGTGCCACCTGCGGCACCTCCATGGGGACTCTAGGGGCATCGGCCTCCTAGATCCGCGCTCGAAGAGCGGGCGCTGCCGCCTCTACCGCAGCCGAGGCTTCGACATCTACCGTCGCCTTGTCGGGGGCGTCGTGAGTCGGGTGCATGCTGAGCACAAGGCTTCGGATGTCCAAGGGAGAGGGCTTGGGGGGTGGCAATATGCTGATTTAACCCACTTGGGGGGGTGACAATTCTGATTTAACGCATTTAGAGGGGTGACTCCGCGATGTAACACCTAAAAAACACCCCCCTTTTCTGGTCAGATGCAAAAAACACCCCCCCCCTTTTTGGGCTC
>PIVT01000725.1 GCA_003353845.1 Pseudomonadota bacterium
CCCGTGCCGTAGTCCGTGTCGGCGTCCTCGTCGCCGATGACGTTGGGCGCGGTCACGCCGTCGATCACGGAAGGATCTTCATCGTGACAGCCGGCGCACCAGCGGTCGCGTCCCTTCGAGAGTTCATAGTCGACATAGACGCCGTTGTCCCAGTTGTTTTTCGCACCGAAGATCGCACTATCAACGCCGTCATAGGTGCCGCCGGGGCTGTGGCATTCGTCGCACACGCTGGTCGCAGTCAGGGGCTGGCTGTCGGCAAAGTCTGGGAAGTTGTTCGTGTCGTGGCATTGGTCACAGTCGACGCCCAACATGCCTCCTTCGGCGTAGTTGAGAACGTGCGTGGGATGCGAGTCCAGGGTTCCGTGGCACGATGCGGTGTCGCCGCAGCCGGTGCCACTTCCGTCGCCGTGACCGAATCCGCTTGCGTGTCCGTGACACGAGGTGCACTTGTCGCCAAGGTTGTGGTGTGGATTCTCCATGGAATCGTTTCGCCAGTGACTCGTATTCTGATGACAACTCTGACACACGCCGCTGTAGGGCGCCGAATCGAAGACATAGGTATTCAAGTCGCCTGGATCGTTCGGGTCGTCGCGGAAGATGGTGGGCTCCACGGCGCCGCTCACATACTTCCCCAT
>PIVT01000726.1 GCA_003353845.1 Pseudomonadota bacterium
ACTCCGATCACAACCAATGTGTCCTGGCTTTGTAGGAACAAGGTCTGACGGTAATCGGCCTCCCCGCGATAGATGCCCAGGGACAGGGCGGATAGGCCCAAGAGGGGCGGCTTGTCCGGAGCCGCAACGATGTCAGCGGAATTGATGAATGTGAAGGGGATGAAGTCCAGATTTTTGCCAGAGATTTCGGGCTCTACGGCTTTATCAGAAACGAGCTTGCCGTTTTCATACACATCAACACGGTAGGATTTGTCTTTGTCGCCAGACTTCAGAACCCGGTGCCTTTCCAGGTTCTCCCAGTCGAAGTCAGAAACCCGCACCGGCCCGGTTTCATCGAGAACGACCATGTTCAGCTTGTTTCTGGACAACTCCGGATCTGTGTCGCTATCATCCCAGTTGGTGATCGCGGTTGCTCCGTAGGTGGCAATGTACGGCCTGACTGTACCGGATTCCCCGGTCGGCACATCAAGCAGCAAGCCAATCCGACCGGTAACTAGCTGTTCCTCGTTGATCCGCCGAAGCAGGACCTCCAGGCTTTCGCCAAGGTTCGTTGCGCTCGTCCGCATGTCCTCCAGAGCTTTGGGCAATTCAATAGACGGAGGTTTTGTGTGCATTAAGCCCACGAGGGCACGGGC
>PIVT01000213.1 GCA_003353845.1 Pseudomonadota bacterium
CGGCTGCCTCTGTTCGTCCAAGTCATCGCTGTCGTCACGCTACTGGGGGTTTTCCTCACCGTGGTGCAAAATATGAATGCCATAGTTGTTGGAGGGCGGGTGCTTGAGGCTTTGACTTACTACGAAGGCATCAGCTTCTCCATACGCGTGATATTTTTAAGTCTGCTGCCGTTCCTGTTGGGATATTCAGTGGTTCACCATCCCAAAGACCTGAAATTTATTTTCATCGTTCTTGCGGCCGGTGGTCTCATTTACTCGTTGTTCGTAGCGTATGAGATTCGGATGAGCCCGGGTTTGCATAGAATCTTTTACGGGTTCAATCAACATGCCTTTGGACAGACCAGACGTTTTGGGGGATGGCGACCCATGGTCTTTATGTCTCATGGGCTTGAACTCGCGCTCTTTATGACCACGAGTGTCTTGGCAGCGACGTGTCTGGTGAGGACAAAGGCGAGCGCCTTGAGGGGGCAGGGCAAGTGGATGGCCGTGTATCTCCTGGTCATCACCGTGTTTTGCAAGAGCATGGCGAGTTGGTTTTATCTGTTGTTCGCCTTGCCGTTGGTCGCGTTTTGTCCCACCAAGCAGCAAATGCGATACGCTGCGTTGGCAGCGTGTTTGATCGCTTCGTATCCGGCCCTTCGTATATTGGATCTTTTTCCGACGGAGATTCTTGCGGCGCAAATGGGGGTAATTAGCGAAGATCGCGCGGAATCCTTGAACTTTCGGTTTCGCAATGAATCGCTGCTCGTAGAACATGCCAAGACGCATTTGTTTTCTGGCTGGGGGCGCTATGGACGGGGACAGGTGCACAACGAACGGACAGGGAAGGGAACCGCGTTTCCAGATGGTTATTGGCTTGTAGTCCTAACGACACGGGGCCTCATCGGCCTGCTCACTAGCTTCGGATTGTTCTTTTATCCGGTCTATAGGGCCTGGAGGTATTTCCCGCGGATTAGATCCAAACGTGAACGGGTCTATGTGAGTGGGCTCTCTTGGATCGTGGTCATCATTGGACTGGACCTGCTCCCCAATGCCATGCTCAATTCCTTGACCTATTTTCTCCCCGGTGCACTCTTGGCTGCTGTTCACAAACCGACGCTGATGCCGCGCAAGGCCAGGCAAAAAGTAAGGGTGAGAGAAAAGAAACCTCCCCGGGTTCTTGATGCTTGACCCTGTCTAGATCGCTTTTCTTCGGATGTAAGGGCTAGCCCGGACTAGTTCATGCGTTGTACCGGTGCCTCGGGGATCTTCACCGCAGGAGGCGGTGGTGTGGGATTACCATTGGCTAATTCAAAATCCAAGGGTTTTGTCAGGCTCGATGAGACAAATGGGTTGCTGCTAGCCACAGAATTCGTCCCCTGATCGCCAGACCCGGAGAACGCAGTCTTTGACCCGCTCTGGTAGGGCGCATAGATAAGGTTATAGGACCCGTTCTTTGAGTAGTTACCGGCACTGATACATGTGATCCCTTTGCTCACCCTGTCACCGCTATAGCACTTGTTTCCGGTGAAGGTTGTATTTCTGGGCGCGGGCGCGACTGAGGTGTAGTGGCTTAAACGAACCCCAGTGTAGGCCATACCGCCCGACAAGTTAAATACGTTGTCTCGCACAACGGAGTCCTGGGTTTGCATGACAAGCTGCACCTGGACCGCGGGGCCGGAGGTAACGTAATTTCGCTCGAAAATAATCTTGCGCAGGCGCTCATCGCTGAAGTTGTTTTGCGCTTGGAGCGTGACTACCCACGCACTCTGATCGCCAAAAAGTTGGTTATCGGAAACAATGACTTGCTCCGTCCACTGGTCATCGCCTACATCTCCGCTGCCATATATCTCACCATGTAGCTTGATGACGTGGGTTGCGGGTGCCCTCGACGCGTGGAGTTTGTTGTTTTGAATGAGAGACTTGACGTAGAGCCCGTTTCGGACGGTGTGTCCATCGCCTTGGTCGTGCATGTAGTTTCCCAATTGCGCGGAGTGGGTTGAGAAAAGAGACATCCCTCGGGAGTGTGTGGATCCTCCGACGGGTAGTTTGTGAATCTCGGAGTCGACGACGAAGATCTCTTCGTGGAGTCCCAGGGCATTATTCCCATTCTTGTTGTTGTAGTACGATGCTTTTTGATTGCCGAGGTATATGCCAAAACGGAAGCCTTGGACGTTGAGGCGCAGAAAGAGAATTTGCTTCGCGGTGCCTTCGTCGCCTATCGCAGTGCCTCCTCCCTGGCCGCGTAAGTCCAAGTCCATGACGCGCCAGTCTCTGATTGTGTTTTTGTTCGCTACCTGAAAGGCGCCACTCGATACATTCCAAATCGGTCTAGCGCCGGTACCATAGGCACCAATCAGTCCCGGACCATTGGCGTGGAGCTTAACGGACCCGGACGGAGACCATGTTTCCCCGCGATGGAATAGAATTTGAGTGTTCGCTGTAATGTATTTGTTGGCGATGCTACTGGCATCCGAGCCGGTTTCATGGATGGCGCTTGGATCGGGGCAACCCGACCAGTTTGAAGTTCGGGAAACACACACCGTTCGGAAGCCGGCTTTCACGGGGTCGGTCACGGTAACGACAGTCGAGGTGGTACTCGACGCTCCAGCTCCATCGGTGACGGTTAGATTGACGACGTAGCTG
>PIVT01000727.1 GCA_003353845.1 Pseudomonadota bacterium
CTTTATAGTGTTTTATCATATCTTGTAGTTCATCAGTAGAAAACTTTACAGTTTCTTTTGATTTTATATATAATTCTTCTGCTGTACCATCACCAAATTTTTGATCCAAGTACTTACCAAATAAGAATTGCTCACCCGCCTTAAACATATTACAAC
This sequence comes from Pseudomonadota bacterium, assembly GCA_003353845.1. Taxonomy (GTDB): domain Bacteria; phylum Myxococcota_A; class UBA9160; order UBA9160; family JADFDR01; genus GLO-12. The sequence continues at coordinate 157 of PIVT01000727.1, forward strand.
CCACGCATTGAACCGCTACATTCATTTCTAACCATCTGGTTGCGTAGTGTTTTCTACTCTGAAAGTGACCACATTGCATACCTTTTTTATAGTGTGATACCTTACCACAAGTAAAGCAAGTTACATCACCATTATGATCTGCATCCTTTAACCTTATGTACTGGCTAAAGATAGCATCTAGTTTTTTAACTATTTTACTTCTTGATAATTTAGATGGCATTATCTATAACTTCTATAATGTTTCTTAACTCACTTCTTTCAAACTCACCTAGTGATTTATCATCTACAATTAATAGGTAATAATCTTTTCTTACTTGAATACATTTTGTGTTTTCCATCTTTTATTTGTTTTTTAAAAATATAAGTAATAACTTTACACTTTTTTATTACTTCAAATATATAAAATAAATTATTAGAAATATATATATAAATATAAATCTAAAAATATATATTAAAAAAAATATAGAAATACTTAAAA